>CALJSD010000100.1 GCA_937976325.1 uncultured Carnobacterium sp. | reverse complement strand
TCTTATTCGTTTCAATACTATTCCCGCTATTCTTTCAATAAACTGATTCTTTTTTTGTTTATCCTCTATTTAGATTTTACCCGTAGAATCCGTAAGAATTTTACCCCCTACGCTTTATTTCAGAGATAAAAAAAGCCCGAGCAATTCGAAGGCCCGGGGGAAAAGAGAGGGTGCCCGGGGTAGGAAAAGGTGCCAAAAATATTCCCCGAATAATGTAAAGGGTCCGAAATAAAAAAGAGTGCCCGAGGGAGGTGTTTAGTCTCCTGCTTGGGCACTTTGTTTTGTTAAATGATAATGTCGTCGACAAATTGTTTGGCTTCTGACAAGCTCATTCCTGTTACGTTACGTAATTTTTGAATGGCTTTAATCGGTTGGCCATTGCGTTTCAATTCGCGTAAGTATTCTTCTAATTCTTCAGGTATGTACGCTTCTTCCACTGGTGTACTCTCTTGTGTTGATGGTGTTTGCTCCACCGCTCCGCCTGCATTTGGCTTTGTGCGGAACGCAAAGGCGATTACCGCTACTAAAACAACAGCGATGATAACAATTAGTAATTCCATTTGGTTTCTCCTATTTCATAAATTTGTAAACACTGCTTCTATGAGCAAATTCAAATGCTATAATTTTTAATTGGTCATCTTCGATTTCTACAATTAATCTATAATCTCCAATTCTATATCTCCAATATTTTGACAAAGTTCCACGCAGAGGTTTCCCCTTGCTTCTAGGCTCTTCACAGTCCATCAAATTTTTTTCAATCCATTTTTTTAAGATAACTTTTGTTCCATTATCTAATTTTTTAATTTTCTTTTTGAGACGTTCATCATAAATAAGCGTGTACCTCATTATAAGTCTCCCCAGAATTCCTCATGGTCAACTAATATAACTTCTCCGTTTGCTTTAGCACTTTCGTACTCTTTTACAGCTTGTAAATCATATTCTTCTTCAATTTTTTCAGTTAATGCTTTCTTTAATAGAGTCGTTAATCCTTCTCCGGTAAAGTCTGCATAATTTTTAAAAAGGCGTTCTTCTTCTTTATTTAAACGTAATGAAATTGTACTCATTTTAACCCCTCCTTAATTGTATATACATTGTACCACATATTTTTATTAATTCAACTCAAATTTTAATTAAAATTAGATAATTATTTACAAACGACTCAACGCCGAAATCTTTAATAAGATATCGACGTTTCAAACAGACTAATTATAACGTTCTTTGGCCGCAAAATTGGAGGATGAACCATTCCAATTGCATTTCCTTGATACCGACGCTGGTCTTCAATGCGTACTCGGTTTCGACTAATTGCTGGAAGGCTGCTTCTAGTAATGGCGTTCCGTAGCGACGGCATTGGTTGAGTGCGAGTTTGACGCGATACGGGTGCACCGCGAGTGTTTTTTGAATTTCGGGTTCTTGGTAGCCGGCTTTTTTCAAATACGACACTTGAAGCAATAGGCGGAATTGGCCTAATAGAATCGCGTTCATTTTGATTGGGTCTTCTTTTTGCAATAGCATATCATGATAAATTTGAAGGGCACGCTTGCTGTCTTTGTTGAGGATGGCTTCTCCAAAATCAAAGATGCTTTGTTCCAAGGTTTTAGCCACTAATGCCTCGACCGTTTCAAGTCGAATGGAATACGTTCCAATTTCGGCAACCATTAATTTATCAAGTTCTTTCATACAAGTCGTAAGCGAGTATTGTGTCTTGATGAGTAAGGTGTTTAATGCCTCCTCTTGAATGCCATATTGTTGCGAACGTAAATAGTCTTTGATGTATTGTCTCACATCGCGTTCTGAGAGTTCGCTCGCATCCAGAAGAACGGCAACCTTCTTCAACTGCTTCACGATTTTTTTACGTTGGTCCAACTTTTCATACGGCGCAAAGAAAACCATCACCGAACTGTCCATCGGATTTTCTAAATACGCTTGGAGTCGGTCTAACTGATGGTCGATGGATTTTTTCTCCTTCTCCCCTGTTAAAAACGTTGGATTATCAATCATGACTAATCTGCGGTCTCCAAAAAATGGCACAGATTCGGCATCTTGAACCGCCGTTTGAACGGACACTTCATCCATATTGAATCGTCCCACGTTCAAGTCTTGATCTTCAGGAGCGACAATGGTGTCCAAAAATACTTTACGCGCAAGCTCTTGTAAGTATGGCTCTTTCCCTTGAACGAGATAAACCAGACTAACTTGCCCTTTTTTAATTCGATTGAGCTGTTTCTCAAATTCCATTTCTTCGCCTCCTGTTGTTTTAGTTTATCTTGAAAACGAGTCTTTGTCTATTGTTTCAATTCTTTTTTCCGTTTCGTAAGCGTGGTCGTGACTTCTAGTTTTTCTGTGGTGAATCGAAGCCGAATTTGCCCGTCTTGGTCCGTCCGGAAAATGATAGCGCCAGTAGCTTTCAAGCGCGCCAAAGTCTCTGGACTCGGATGTCCATAGTGATTGTGCTTCCCACACGATATGAACGCGAGTCTTGGCTGAACGAGTTTAAGAAGCGCCTCGCCACTCGACGTCCTGCTCCCATGATGCCCCGCTTTAAGGATAGTGAACTGCAAGTGTGGATTGTCTTTTACGACAGCCTCCTCCACCTTCTCTGAGGCGTCTCCTGTCAGAAGAATCGTCTGCTTCATCACTGTCACTAGCGCCAGTATCGAGTCTTCGTTTTCCGCATGAGACAAACCTTTTGGCCACACCACCTTCCACTTCGTCTCATTCCATTTCCACTCGTCTCCTGAAAGTACCAACCGCCACTGAATCTTTGGATACTTCTTCTTCATCTCCTGCATCAGTGGAATCTTCTCCATCCCTTTCCCGATAATGAGTTGACGGATAGTGAGGTGCTTCGCGATCGTTTTTAAGTTTCCAACATGGTCTTCGTCTCCATGAGACAACATGACTTGTGAGAGCTCCGAGAGCCCCTCTGCTTGTAAGGCTGGGACGACCGTCGTGATTCCTTGGTCTTTTTTCTTTCGGTGTCGCCACGCCTCTTTCTGTTTAAAATCCGAGAGCCCTCCCGTATCGATAAGCGTTGCCTGATTCCACCCTGGCGCTAGTAAAAGGATGGAGTCTCCTTGCCCAACGTCCACCATCACGAGTTCTGTCCCCCAGTGAAACGGCACTTCGATTAAAAGCGCAAGTATGACTAGTATTGAAAGGACTCCTTTTTTAATCGTCATCTTTCTTCGTTCGAATAAAATCCCAACGACAATAAGGACAGTAATAAAGAGAACGACTTCCCATTTATCCCAAATCCCCAGTGTAAATTTTGTAAAGGACAACTGCTGGCAGAACGTAAGAACACGGGAAATGCCAGAAAGAATGAATTCTCCAAAAGTTGTTAGAAGTTCTATTAGCGGAACAAAACCAAATAGTACCGCGAATAAATACGCTGTTAACAATGGAAATAGCAGCATCTCAAACAACATCGAAAAGAGCGCGGTTAAAAGAATGCTCAGCGCATTCCAGTAAAAGAAATACTGACATAGAAGCGGCAATGCGATAAGACTCATCCCAATCGGCACCCACAAATTAGCACGAATACGAGGCAAGACAGCTCGTTGCCATTTCAAGAGAAAAATAATAATGGCCGTTAATCCATAGCTTAGTTGAAAGGCCACATTTAAAAGAATGCCGGGCCAAACGAGAATGGAAGCAATCGCCATCCAGAGTAAACAGTCCATCTGTATGCTCCCACGTCTTTTGATGAACGGTTTGGATAAGACGCCTAACAACACCATTCCAATCGCACGCGTGCCACTAATATTCCAGCCAATCACAAATCCGTAGAGCACTACAAACAGTACCAGTAATCCACGCGTTTTCTCCCTAGTGATGCCGATTCGCCACGAGAGGCGTTCGATGCAGGCGACCATTAAGGAGATATGTAATCCGGAGATGGCTAAGAGATGCAAGAGGCCAAGCTGTTTATATTGTTCCAAAGTTTCTTCGCTAAATCCTGTTCGGTCCGCTAAGAGTAAGGCGCCTGTATATTGTTTGATGCGGCTATCTTTTTGAGTTCTTACAACTCGCAACAACCGAGACCGAAGATGCTCCACAAAGCTCCAGAATCCCGGAACGGACTTCATACTAGAATTCATTCGCTCGACTTTTAAGGCATGAAGCACACCAAGACTAAGATAATAGTTTTTCGCATCGAAATTCCCTTTATTGCGCGCATGCTCGATTTCTTCTATAGTCCCGTCCACCGAAACGCGGACTACTTCATGCAACTGCAAGAAGGCACGTTGCTCAGATTCCGACTCCAGTACATAGTAGAAAAAGACTTTCTCGTGCTTCGTTCCTGCTTCCAGCGTGGCCGTTCCCGTTACTAAGTCCCCATTCACCTTCAATTGATTTGGGTTTAACACGAGTTGCCCCTGTATCGCATCATCGACCGTAAAAGCAGGTTGAGTCACTTCTCGTACATACAAAAACAGCCGCAACACAACCGCTACACATAGCACGACACCGACCACTCTTTTCCAAGCCTCGTGCCCCCGTTTCCACGCCACAACAATGATGAATAAAGGGACAATCCACCACGCGACTGTCCCTTCAAACACAACGATGCCTGACGCTACAAGCACTGCTAGTATCCAGTAACTCATTGCGTCACAATCCTTTCCTCAAAGGACTCGAAGAGCTTCTTGCCAATGCCGCGGACTTTCATCAAATCTTCCTTTGTCTTAAACGAACCATTCTTCTTTCGGTATTCGATAATTGCCTCGGCTTTTTTCTCGCCGACACCCTTCAATGTCTTCAACTCTTCCACCGTTGCCGTATTAATATTCACTTTTCCTTCTTTTGCTACTTCTTTACTTGTGGTTCCTGCTGGAAGTGCCTCAGCTTCTTCTCCCACTTTTGGCACAACAATCACCATCTGATCTTCTACTCTTTGCGCCAAGTTCACTTTCTGGCTATCCGCCTCTGCCGTCAATCCCCCTGCGGCATCAATCGCGTCTTTCACCCGGTCACCAACCTTCATCTGATAGACTCCAGGCTTTTTCACTTCTCCTTTAATATCAACGAAAATAACCGTTTCCTGCGTCGTACTTTCTTCCGTTTTCTCCGCCATTACTGTCGTTACCACCGCTTCACTTTCTTCCACAGATTCTTCTTTTTTAGGCAACAACCCTCCGACTCCCACTAATAAAAGAAGCACTCCACCAATGACCGCACCTTTGACCGCTAGACTCCACGACTCCCATTTCTCTTTCCACACATCAAAAAAAGCCATTTTTCTCACTCCTTAAAAAGATTTCTCCAATTAAAGATATGAGAAAAATGACTCATTGGTTATAGATTTTCAAGAATTTCAATCGCGTCTTGTAACGTCTTCACAGGATAGATTTTAATATCTGTTCCTAACTTTTCAGCCGCTTCTTTGACTTCCTCATAGTTCGATTTAATATCTGGATAACGTGCACGCATTTCGTCTGTGATTTCATCATCTGGTGCTAAGAAAACTGTCGCACCTGCTTCAACCGCAGCTACTAATTTCTTATCAATTCCACCGATACGTCCAACCGTTCCGTCTAATTCAATCGTTCCTGTTCCGGCAATATTATGCCCGTTTTTCAAATGACTATTCGTAATTTGGTTGTAGATTTCAAGAGTAAACATCAAACCACCTGAAGGGCCACTCACGCCATGTGGGTCAAATTCAACGGATGGGTCAGAAGTCACATCTTCATCCACTTCCCCGCCAAATCCTAGGCGAATACCACCAGTACGGCTATCCATCTTCAACGGCGCGCTGATGGTCATTGTTGCATCATCACGTTTCACTTGAAGGACTAGCGTATGTCCTGGTTCAAGGCCTGCTAAATAGTCTTTTAGCTCTTCAAAGCTCTCATCGGTATTCCCTGGGCTCTTTCCATCAATTGTTTCGATAATATCTCCGACTTGTAACTTATCGCGGAAATTCGAACTTTGGTCCACACGTGTGACGAAAATACCATTTACATGTCGTTCCACCGTTTTCCCAGCTGCTTCAAAGGCTACACGAACTGCTGTTGAACGGGCATTTCGCATACTGAAATCTTGCAAGGCATCGAATTCTTCGGGCGTATAATCTCCAAACACTTCTTCAGAAGGAAGAATTTCATGGTGCTTCAAAAACTTCTTAAAGTACGTTAAAACGGTCGCCTGCTCGACATACACCGTCAGCACCCGGAGCGATCCTGGGTCCTCATCTTTTGCTCCACTAATCGTTAAAAACTGAGATACATCTTCTGCAGTCCCTGGCGATTCAATCACATACGGGATTGGAATCATCGCAACAATCGCTAATACAACGAAAATTAAGGCTGCAATAATAATCTTCTTAACCTTTGACATCTGTTATCTCCTCATCCATTTTTATTGTGCGTTCAGGCGCATCTTTATATTTTTCTTGCAAGGCATCGGCTACCACACTTGGAACAAACGGCGTTACGTCTCCTCCAAAGCGAGCCAATTCCTTCATCATTGACGAACTTACAAATCGGTACTCTTCCTTGCTGAGGAGTAATACCGTTTCGACATCGCCATTTTGAACACGGTTATGGGATGCAAGAGTTGCTTCATATTCGAAGTCGGTCGCATTTCGTACACCGCGTACAAGAACGCTTGCCCCTAATTGTGCTGCAGCTTCTACAGTTAAGCCTCCGCTAACGGCCACCACTTTAGCGTTAGGTACATGAGCGATTACCTTTTCAACCAGTGATTTTCGCTCGTCTAAAGAAAATAAATAGTTTTTCTGAACATTATGCGATAAAACGACAATGACTTCATCGAAGAGCTCACTGCTTCGCTCGATAATATCTAAATGCCCATTCGTAATCGGATCGAAGCTTCCTGCTACTACCGCTTTTCTCATCTTAAGCCTCCTCTTCGCTAGTCGCACGGTCATAGAACACTAACGCTGTAATCCCGTACTCCACACGCTTATATTGCTCAAATTCTAAAATTCGTTCCGGAAGTTGCACTTCCTTATCCACCTCGCAGACAATCACGCAGTCTGGAGAAACTAAATTCAACTCCTGTAACTGCTCAATGTCCTTTACAATCTCTTGCAAGCGATACGGTGGGTCCATAAACACCAACTCGAACGGTTCAAACGCTGGGTCACTTGCAATTGTTTTGAGTCCTTGTTTGACGTTTTGTCGTTTTAAATGAAATTGCTCGGGTGATTTTGTAATCTCGATATTTTGTTCAATCGTCTTTTGCGCAAGGCGATTGTTCTCAAATAGAAACGCACGGTCCATCCCACGAGAGACGGCCTCGATGGCAACGGCTCCGCTTCCGCTGTACATGTCGAGCATGACTCCTCCGTCAAAATAACCGCCAAGAATATTGAAGAGCGATTCTTTTATCTTGTCAGTCGTCGGACGAGTATTTTGGCCCGGTACTGCCTTTAAGCGTCTTCCGCCAAATTCTCCTGAAATAATTCGCACAGTGCATTCCTCCTTATTCCACTATAATACCATATTCCAGCGCTCTTTCGTGAGTTTTTTATAAAATTTGTGGTGCAATGATTGAGCAAAGGATTTCTTTTGGTGCTTCTTGAGCGTTGGGTAGATGACGATGATTCGAATCCTTGCGGATTTCTTTATAATAGCTGTAATGGGGCACCGGCTTGAGCCATGGTCTCAAGCTCTTTCAAGATTCAAACGTACTCTAGAAAATAAATTTTCAAGAGTACGTAATTCACTTTGAATGCTAACCCCCATTACTGCTATTATAAAATCCGCTCGATTCTCTTCATCGTCTACTTCAAAGAGAAATTCTTACTAGGAGGATGTCCTTATATAAAAAACTCCGAAATTAGCTTGGTGTATAAAAAATGCGCTGTGTGATTTCAGTCCATTTGGAGCACCGCTAGGCAACGGGCAAAACGCTCTCCTCCTTGGAAGGGGAACAGTCGAGAAAGAAAAAAAGTTCGCCACGACTGTAGCGAACTTTACATTGTTTTATAACGGGATAATGGTGTCATTATCACTATTGGCAGGCTCGGTTGAGACAATCTCAATCATCAACCCATGTGGCAAACAAATACTTGTTTGCCCCACTCTTGAAATCCAACCCGTCTTAACAGCAATTTGGTCAGGACTATTATCTTCCTTATCTCTAATTCTAGTCCCATCTACTTCAATAATATTATATTGATCATCACTTGGGAAATAAATAAATTCTTCTCTTGGAGTATCTTCTTTTAATTCAAAACGTTGAACTTCTTCACCATTAATTGTAACAACAGCATAAATCTTTGCTTCTTCAGTTGGAGTCGTCATCTGTTGTACTGCAAAAATTGCATTTGGTAAAAACGATAAAATAAATAAGGCAATTACAATAATAATGTCATAAGGCTTCACTAAATGTTGATATTTCTTA
>CALJSD010000099.1 GCA_937976325.1 uncultured Carnobacterium sp. | reverse complement strand
CATCTATAAACAGATGGGTGAAACGTATGCACCACTGACAACATGGAGTAAGTACATCTTAACAAGCGACTTAACATTTGAAGATCATTATGGTCAAAAAGCAACGAAGAAACGCAAACTCTATAACGGTGCCATCCGTACCGACTACTTCCAATTCTGGGGCGTTAGAAAACGTCGCGTTCAAGAAGACAAATAAAACACAAAAAACGCAATGGACAAATGCCCATTGCGTTTTCTTTTTGCTTATTATTCATTCTTTCCGATGACTTCGAATGTCACATGATCAATTCCTAAATCACATTTCACTTGGTCACCTGGAAGGATGCTTGCACGGATGATTTCTTTAGCAAGTGGTGTTTCAATTTCACGTTGGATGTAACGAGCAATTGGACGTGCACCATACACTGGATTATAAGCATTATCTGCAATCCAATCTTTCAATTCATCAGTGAAGCTTAATACGATTTCTTGGTCTTCCACACGTACTGCTAATTGATTCAACATCTTCGTAATAATACCACGAATGTTGTCTTTAGAAAGCGGTGTGAAGAAGATTGTTTCGTCGATACGGTTTAAGAACTCTGGTTTGAAGGTTGCTTTTAGAACACTCTCAACTGCCGTACGAGTTTCTTCATCGATTGTATCGCCTTTTGTTTCTAGTAAGAATTGTGAACCAATATTACTTGTCATAATCATTACTGTATTCTTAAAGTCTACTACACGTCCTTTAGAATCAGTTAAGCGTCCATCGTCTAATACTTGTAGTAAGATATTAAATACATCTGGATGTGCTTTTTCAATTTCATCTAAAAGAACGATTGTATATGGATTACGACGAACAGCTTCTGTTAATTGGCCTCCTTCTTCATATCCAACATATCCTGGAGGAGCTCCCACTAAACGAGACACTGAATGTTTTTCCATATATTCACTCATATCGATACGAACCATATGGTCTTCTGAGTCGAATAAATCTTCTGCAAGAGCTTTAGCAAGTTCTGTCTTACCAACCCCAGTAGGTCCGAGGAATAAGAAGCTTCCGATTGGACGGCTAGGATTTTGTAATCCAGCACGAGAACGAAGTACTGCAGAAGCCACTTTTTGTACGGCTTCATCTTGACCGATGACACGTTCATGAAGAATATCTTCTAAGTGAAGAAGTTTTTCACGTTCGCCTTCCATTAGTTTTGTTACAGGAATACCTGTCAAGCGTCCCACTACTCGAGCAATTTCTTCTGAAGTTACTGATTCTTGAACGAGACGTTGCGTGCTTTCAGCATTCGCTTTGTTTTGATCTTCTAGTTCTTTCAACTCATGTTCAAGAGCTGGAATACGTCCGTGGCGAAGTTCAGCAGCTTTTTCAAGGTTGTAGTCAGCTTCTGCTTGTTCTAATTCGTGTTTAGCACGGTCGATTTCTTCGCGTTTATTACGGATTTTATTGACTTCTTCTTTTTCGATTTCCCATTTCATTTTGAGGTTATTCGCTTTTTCACGTTGTTCCGCTAATTCCTCTTGTAAAATAGCAAGACGTTTTTGAGAAGCGTCATCTTTTTCCATCTTCAACGCTTGTTCTTCGATTTCAAGTTGCATCAAACGACGAGTTACTGCATCGAGTTCTGTTGGCATTGAGTTCATTTCAACGCGAATAGTTGCACAAGCTTCATCGACTAAGTCAATCGCTTTATCTGGCAAGAATCTGTCAGTAATATAACGATTTGATAATGTCGCAGCAGCTACTAACGCACTATCGTGAATATTTACACTGTGGTGGATTTCGAAACGTTCTTTCAATCCACGAAGAATTGAAATCGTATCTTCAACTGTTGGTTCTTGAACAAGTACTTTTTGGAAACGACGTTCTAACGCTTTGTCTTTTTCCATATTTTCACGGTATTCGTCAAGAGTTGTAGCACCAATACAATGTAATTCACCACGAGCCAACATTGGTTTTAGTAAGTTACCGGCATCCATAGAGCCTTCTGTCTTACCAGCACCAACGATTGTGTGGATTTCATCGATAAATAAGATGATGCGTCCTTCTGATTTTGTTACTTCTTTAAGAACGGCTTTCAAACGTTCTTCGAATTCACCACGATATTTTGCACCCGCGATTAAAGCACCCATATCTAATGAGTAGATTAATTTATCTTTTAAGTTTTCTGGTACGTCTTTTTTAACGATACGTTGAGCTAATCCCTCAACGATTGCTGTTTTACCAACACCAGGTTCCCCGATTAAAACAGGGTTATTTTTTGTTTTACGAGATAAGATACGAATCACATCTCGAATTTCTTCGTCACGTCCAATGACTGGATCTTGTTTACCAGATTGAACAGCTTCATTTAAATTACGTGCATATTTTGATAATGCTTCATATTGTTCTTCTTGATTTTGACTAGTCACACGTTCTCCCCCTCTTAGCTCTTCAATACGAGCTCTCAATTTTTCTTTTGTTACGTGATGTTGTATTAAATAACGAGTCAACGGATGATTTTGTAATTCCATCAACGAAAGTACAACTACCTCTGTAGATAAGTAATCGTCTTTAAAGCTTTCTCTAATCTTTTCAGCTTCTGTAAAGAGTCGATATAAGTTTTGACTCATACTTTGACCATATTGGACATTTTGTCCTTCCACTACAGAAATACGGTCTAATTCTTTATCAATTAATTCCTCAAATTCTTTGTCATTCACTTGTAAATCACTATATAAATTTCTAGCAAAGTGATTTGGTTCCATAAATACTTTCCATAAATGAGGAATATCAATTTCTTGATGTTTACGTACCATCGCAATTTGTTGCGCTTGGCCTAATGCTTGTTGCATTGTTGTAGTCATTTTTTCAATATTCATCTTCATTCCTCCTTTTGTGGTCTCCTGACCATGATTAAAGTATACACCATTAGTCAGAAAAGGTCAATAATTTTATTTGACTCTTTTTGACTTTAATAAATATTTAAAAAATCAGCCACAACTGTGACTGATTTCATCATTACATTTCAATTCGAATCGCGCGTCTAGCGCAGTAATAACCTGCAGCAAGATGCCCGTTAGGATCCACTAATAACGGTAAATTCACCGAATAATAAGAAGACAACGGAAGTAAGTTCAAGACTGGCGCTTTGAAGTTTTCTTCAAGCCATGCCCCTTTTGTATACGGTCTTCCCTCGATTAATTCTGGTCCAAATTCCGCATTCGCGATTTCCAACCCAAACATATTTTCATTCCATAAAGGAGAATTCGCTTCATCTTGAATAAGTGAACGATGCAATTGGTTCCCCCATTTAAAAAGACGTCTGGTGCCACTACCGCAGCAATACTCCCACTCATCCTCGTTTAAAAACCCCATTCCTGTACGTTCAATTTCTTTACGAGCTTCTTCATAACCAACTGGATCTGCAACATAACAAGTGAAACTATCAGGGTTCTTTAGATCTTGTTGCATAAAGTAACGATCCACACGTACTGCTCTTGGGAAATCTTGGAATAATGCTTCCATCGAATTATCTGGAGTCACTGCTTCTTCTAAAATCTCAAGTGTTTCAGGTGAAGGTTCCTCAGCACCTGTGAGTTGTCCAGTAACAACAGAATAGTTTCCAATAAAGCGTAGTCCTACAAAATTCGGTTTCTTTTCGACTAACATCGCTGGAATATTCACTTTTCTTAAGTCTGAGGTCATTAAATTGATGCCGTCTTCAACAATCTGTGTCGTCAACTTTTCACTTGATAAGTCTTTTTCTTGAACATCTTGATTCAGAAACATGAACCCTGTAAGATGTTGATTCAAATAACGTTTAAAGGCATAACGAAGCTCTTGACGTTCTTCACTACAGTCAAGACCAGAAAGGCCTGACAATCCGCTATCCCACCCTAAAATAACGTCATTTTGACCAGGAACGAATACAAACTCTCTTCCATCAATCGTGACTTCAAAAGTTTCATTGGTGATTCCACCGAATTCAAATTTGACACTTCTTAGGTTCTCAATGGTCGACATTGGATTTACAAAATATCTTAATACATTTCGAAAGACAACTTCTTTCGATTCACTAGGTAAATTCTTCCACGTTGGATTTAATACGTGTTCAAAAAAATCATTTGCCATACTTTCACCTCGTCTCTATTATACGGTATTCCGTAAAAATTGCACTCTATTTTGACTACTTTTATGCTATAATAATGGCAATTGAAAGGATGTTTAGCATGAATTTATTTATTTTTGGGAATCCGATGTCTGGAAGCCAATCCGGACAACAGCAAATTAATCAAATCGTGGAAGCTTGTACGAAACATAGTATCCACTTTAAGCTATTCCAAACACAAAGGGCTGGAGAATTACCCGAACTACTTGAAAAGAACTTACCTGAGAGAAACGAACATACTAAAGTCGTCATTATTGGTGGAGACGGAACTCTTAATGAAGCTCTACAATATTTAAAGCAGAATGAAATCGAAGTACCTCTCTCCTATCTACCTGCCGGAACTGGAAATGACTTTGCTAGAGAGATGAATCTTACTCATGATGCGGAAGTGTTCGTACAAAACTTAGAGAATGCACCTTCTATCGAATTAGAATTCCTTACCTACCATGAACAGAATTCAGGAAAATCGGGAATTGCACTAAATTCCGTTGGATTTGGAATCGATGCTGCGATTTGCGAATTAAACCAAAAACAAAGACAAGCTGTTCTTGAATCAAACGGAATCAAAAAAGCATCTTATCTCACACCAATTTTAAAGGCGTTTAGAGAGCGTAAAGAATTTGAAGCAGTAATTACTGTCGATAATAACGAAAGCTTCACAGCAACCCATAATCTGCTTGTAGGGGCATTCAATCATTCGTTCTTTGGTGGAGGAATCCGTTTTGTCCCAACTGCCAAGCAAGGAAATCACTCATTTGAAGTCGTCGTTGCTCGTAAAGTGAGTGGGTTTACGATTCTTAAAGCTTTTCCTTTTATTTTGACGAACGGTAGTCATTTTAAGCACTTCCCTAATCACTTACAAAAGTATCAGTGTACTGCGGCTCGTATTCAAATTAACGGTCCCATTAAATCACAAACCGATGGCGAATTTACCAAATATGGTAATGTAGACATCAGAATCCAATTGGATTCTTATCCATTTATTCTTACAAGACAAAATTAAAAGGCGAATGTTTACACATTCGCCTTTTCTTTATCTTTTGAAAAGTTTTTTAAAACTGATTAACGGCTCAGTTCTCACGATTTTCTCGTTCCCAATAAATTCTCGCATCACTTTTAGAGTACGTCCAGAATCTTTAGATACGAACTGAAATGTTTTAGAGGAATTCGTGTCGATGAAATACGCACGAATAAACTTTCCTTTAAACATCACATGAGCTCTTACCAGTTTAATTTCTTCCCAAGGAATTTGAAGATAGCTCTCTGGATTTTGACGATTGTAAAATTCAAAAGCACGATCTCCAATCAGAATATCCCCATTGGTATATCCAAAGCCACCATTAAATAGGTTTGCTTTCGTTTTATAAATGGCTTTTGTATTTAACGATACAACCATAGTCTACCTCCAACTCTCTATTAAGGAGCCATTACTCCTGTTAAACCAGCTAAAATACCTAATGCAAATAGTCCAAAGATAATGTAAATTGGTTTTACATTTTTCTTCAATAACCACATTACAAAGAATGTTAATAGTAATGCAGCTAATCCTGGAATCAACTTGTTTAAGTTGTCTTGAAGAGTTGTCACAGCTTCTGGTGATAATGTTTTACCACCTAATAATTTAGTAACAATATCTCCTAATTGACCTCCAGTAACAACGTCATCTGCTCCAGGCAATTGAATATATTGCTCTGGTTTCAATGAAACTCTTGTTAATACAAGTGGGAATTTCATCGTAGTCCAACGTTCTACTAAGATACCCATTACAAACATCCCCACAATTGAAGATACTTTTGTAATTGATTGTAGAACCCCACCAGATAAGTCTTTTGTGATTTCAGAACCTTGACGGTATCCTAATTCTTGTGTAGACCACATAAATGCGATACGAATCAAGTTCCATACGATGAAGAAGAACAATGGGCCAATGATTGAACCTGTTGCAGCTAATCCTGCAGCAATCGCTCCTAAAATAGGACGAATTGTAAACCAGAATACTGGGTCACCGATACCTGCTAAAGGTCCCATCATCCCTACTTTAACCCCTTGAATCGTTGCATCATCGATTGGTGCACCATTTGCACGGTCTTCTTCAAGTGCTAATGTTACCCCTAAAATTGGTGAAGCGATATATGGGTGTGTATTAAAGAATTCTAAGTGACGTTTTAACGCTGCTTTTGAATCTTCTGGATTTGGATATAATTTTTTCAATGCTGGAATAAGCGAGAATGCCCAACCACCATTTTGCATACGTTCATAGTTCCAAGAACCTTGTAAGAATTGTGAACGTAGCATAACGCTTAAGCGGTCTTTTTTAGTTAAAGATACTTTTTTCTCTGTCATGTCATTCACTCTCCTTAATAGTCATTTAAAATGTCACCAAGTGGGTCTCCTGAACCAGAATTTCCACCAGCTGAACCATTTCCACTGTTGTTTGACAAGTTTAAATAAATAAATGCAAAGCTTAATGCGATAACCCCTGTAGCGATTAAAGTTAATTCGTTTAAAGGAGCAATTGCAAAACCAATGAAGAAGAATGGCCATGTTTCTTTTGAAGCCATTAAGTTAATAACCATTGCTAGCCCTACAGCTACAACCATGTTACCACCAATTGTCATACCGTTTGCAAACCACTCTGGAATTAATTTTAAGTAGCCTTGAACCACTTCTGAAGAAACGAATAGAAGTGCTCCTGCTGGAATCATAATACGTAGTCCTTGCATTGATAAAGCTACATAATGCCAGAATGCTACTCCACGGAAGTCTCCTTTTTCAGCAGCAGCATCTGCTCTGTGAACTAAACCAACAGCTAATGTACGAACAACCATTGTTAATACAAGACCAACTGTTGCTAAAGTAATTGCAGTACCAATCGCTAAGTTACGTCCTGCTTCTGAGAAGTCATTCCCTTTGATATAAATAATCGCTGAAGCAACTGATGCTAAGGCAGCGTCTGGTGCAACTGCGGCCCCAACGTTAGCCCAAGCAAGTGCGATAATTTGTAATGAACCGCCAAGAATAATTGCTTCAGAAAGATGTCCTGTTGCAAGTCCGATTAATGTACACGCAATAATTGGTTGATGGAATTGGAATGCGTCCAAGATTCCTTCCAAACCAGCTAAGAATGCGACAATTAGGACTAAAATAATTTGAATTGCATTAAAATCCATAATAATCTCCTATCTGTATGTTATAGTTTTAAGCCTTCATTAGACTTTGCTTCAATTAATTTAAAGATATCCGCTGGAGTATCAGAAACTACTTTACGAACATCCATCTTCACGCCTAAGTCACGAAGTTTCTTATAAGTTTCTACATCATCTTGGTCCACAGATAATGCATTACTAATTTGAACTTTACCGACTGAGTGCGCCATTGAACCAATATTCAATTCATCAATTTTCACACCTTGTTCAATCACTTCAAGTGCTTCTTGAGGTGTTTCGAATAATAATAATGCCTTTGTATCCCCAAAACGTGGATCATTATAAACTTCCACTAATTTCTTAAGCGGAATAACGTGCGCACGAACTCCTGTTGGAGCTGCTTGCTCGATTAATTTCTTACGTAAATCATCTTTTGCAACCTTATCAGAAACAACGATGATACGATTTGGATTTGTTGCTTTTGTCCAGCTTGTTGCTACTTGTCCATGTAATAAACGAGTATCCACACGAGCTAACACAAATTTAATCTTACCGTCTCCAATGACAGTTCCTTCTGGAATTGCACCGTTTGAAACTGGAGCAGCAGATTCTGCTTTCTCCTCTTTCTTCTCTTCTGGTTGAAGTGATTCAGGACGAATCTTCACACCTTCAATAGCTGTTGGCGCAATCGCTTTTGCAATCTCATGTGATGTATTCATTGAGAAACGACTTGCGTATGCTTCAATTAACATCGGCAAGCTTAAACCAGCTACGATTGCACGGTGGTCTGGGTCTTCTTCAAACAAGATATTAGCTTGGTTGAATGGACTACCACCCCATAAGTCTACTAGAAATAGAATTTCTTCAGTATCTAGTTTTTCAACTGCTTCGCGCAGTTTTCTTTGTAAGTCTTCAGGTCCTTCACTAGGCATAAAAACAACAGATTCAACTTTTTCTTGATTCCCAAAAATCATTGAACCTGATTGCTTAATACCATCTGCAAATTCGCCGTGACTTGCAATGATAATTCCTACCATAAAGCTACCTCCTTTATAAAAATTAAATCGTCTTTATGATTCAATTAATTGTACCATAACAATTCATTCACTTAAAGAAATCTTAATCTTTATATTGTTTTTTTATCGGTTTCAAATCCTAGTGAAGTAAGAAAAAAGCTAATCTCTAAGGATTAGCTTTTCGTTATACTTTATTGATATTGCGGACGACCATATCCAATAATATATCGTGCTGATAATTTATGCGATTTACGAACGACTTTTGATTCATCATAATTACGATCACTAGTATTTCCTTCGATTGTAATTACTTTGTCGCCTTCTACTTTTTCTACAATAGCGATGTGATCAGCAACGCCATCCAAATTCCAGTCAAATGTAATGACATCTCCTGGTTGAGGGCCTGAGTTTCCAATCCAGATTCCTTTGTTTTTCATTAAACGAATATGGTATGGAACATACGCTTCTTTATCGATTAAATCAATAAGGCCACTATGTTGATACATTGTTGAAACGAAGATATCACACCAGTCGTCATACGTACTTACTCGGTAACCACTATAACTACTCTTTCCTGAATTATAAATACTTACCATTGTATTGTGACGACTATCAAATTGCTCTACTCCGATATATCCACGTGCTAAATCTAAAAGAATTTCTTTTTGATTTCCTTTAGAAGATGGATTTGGTAACCAAGCACCATCAGCTCCAACGTAATAACGATAGTTATCTACCCATTGATTTGTCGCCATTTTACCATCTGCCAATAAATAGTAGTCGCCTACCCATTTATTGCGTGTTGGAATGCCGTTTTTAAAATGATACCAAGTACCATCTGCTTCTTGAATCCAGCCATCTTTCCCTTTAATCGCAGCTGGAACGATAGCGCCATCTTCACCTACATAATGCTTGTCGTTATCAACCCATTGATTTGTAACCATGACACCAGTAGAACCTAAATAATAATTTCCACGCCATTCATTTTTAACGCGTTGTTCTTTACCTTCATAGTAGTACCAAGTACCATTTTCTTTAACCCAACCGTTTTTGAGTTTTTTATCTTTTACCCAGTAGCCATCTGCACCAACATAATAACGGTAATCATCAACCCATTTATTAGTAGCCATCGTACCGTCTTCTTGAAGGTAATAGTTCCCTTTCCAGACATTCTTAACGGGTTGTCCGTTTTCGTAGTAATACCAAATCCCATCAATCTTTTCCCAAGCAGATTTCACACGATTTGGAACCCAAGCACCGTTTTTGTCTACATAGTACTTATGGTCATCTACCCAGTTTTCAGTGGCCATTTTGCCATCGGAACCAAGATAATAATTCCCTTTCCAATTATTACGAAGAAGTTGTTCTCCTTCTAGGTAATAGTACCAATAACCGCCTTCTTTAACCCAACCAGATTTTTTAATCTTTCCTGGAACCCATTTACCTGAAGCGTCAACATAATATTTGTAGTTATCTACCCATTTACTAGTAGCCATTTTCCCGTCAGCTTCTAAGTAATAGTCGCCTTTCCAGTTTGAAGTAAGCATTGTATGGTCATCGTTATAAAAATACCAAGTACCGTCTGAAGTCTGTACCCAGCCAGTATACTTTGGAGCTTCTGTTGTAGAAGTTTCCGTCGTAACTTCCTGAGTTTGTGTAGTGGCTGCTTCAGTTGTACTTTCTACCGTCTCAGGCGTTCGTGTAGTCGCTACTTGTGTAGTTGACGGCGCTACTTCTGTAGTTATTTCAACTTCTTGTGCTAAAACTGCATTCCCGTTTAATAATAAAATCCCTGCTAATAATCCCAAAGAACTTCTAAATTTCATTTTTTCTCTCCTTTTTAATGATGTAGTTTATTTCCGTTATCATCGAGATAGAATGTAAATCCTTCTCCAATAACTTGATTTACGTCTGTAATAATCACAAATGCTTCTGGATCATACTCGTGAATAATTCGTTGAACCGGCATCAATTGTTGACGACTGACAACAACATATAACACTTGTCGCTTCTCTTTTGAGTAAAAACCATGTCCATCTAACACTGTAATTCCACGATCTAAATCCGTTTGGATTCGTTGTCCAATTTCATCGTATTTATCTGAAATAATCATAATCGCTTTTCGTGGATTAAACCCTTCTAAAATAAAGTTAATCACTTTGCTTGCGATAAACAACATAATTAACGTTAGAACTGCTTTTTCAAAACCAATCACAAACGCAAGTGGTGTCACGATAATGAAGTCAATCATTAGTAATGAAGAAGAAACGCTCCACCCTAAATATTTGTGCATCATCATCGCAATAATATCAGTACCTGCTGTTGTTCCTTTTCCAAGAATAACAAGACCTAATGCTATTCCGACCAATACTCCTGCAGCCACACCAGCAACAACTAGGTTTTCTGGAACGAATACCGGCCAGTCTTGCGTTATTTTTAAGAAAGTTGGTAATTCAAAAACAGCTAAAACAGTATATACCATTGTTTTTCTTTCAAGATAACGATATCCAATCAGTAATAAAAATCCATTCAAAATTAAGTTTGATAAGGCTGGGTCAATTTGTAACGTATAGTACCCCAATAAGGTTAACCCTGTAATACCGCCTTCCCCAAAGTGGTTAGCAATTACAAGTGCATTAATGGTATACGAAAATAAAAAACAGCCTAATGTAACCAGGATGAAGGATTTTAATGTGTCTTTGTTTAAAAATTTCTCCAATTAAATTCCTCCTTATTCTGGCTCTCTATGGAATCGTCCATAGAAGTTTTCTGTACTAATTTGATTAATAATCGCACGCGGATCTGCTTCTTTAATCACAGCAACCGCATCAATCACTTCGTACGAAGACAACACCGTATGTAGTAAATACATTCTTTCTCGACTGAATCCACCAATAGCTTCAACACATGAAATACCATGACGCACTGTCTTTAAATAAGCATCCATGACGTCTTCACCATAACGCGTTGTAATTTGCAACGTAACTTTATGATAACGTTGGTGGAAGGTGCTAATCACTTTTGTAGAAATATATTGGAAGATAATCGAATATCCCGCATGTTTCCAGCCAAACAACGCACCAAATATCAACAGTAATGCTGTATTAAATAGGAAGACTTCTTGCCAAATTGTTTTTCCATTACGGTTCGAAACGTATAGCGCTACAAAGTCCATGCCACCAGTTGAAGCATTTCCCTTCAAGGCGAGCGAAACATATAAACCATTTAATACTCCACCGAAAATCACATTCAGCATTGTATCGTCCACAAATAATGGTTCAAAATTCAATACTCGAATAAAGAAACTTCCCACGAATACTTGTAAAATCGAATAAAACGTGAATCGTGCACTTATCCCACGATAACATAAGATTGCCACTGGAATATTGAGCATAATGAGAAGCATTGAAATGGATAATTCTACTCCAAACAATTCTGCAATTTGATTAATCAAAATCGATACGCCAAGGAATCCACTCGATAAAAGATTCGATGGTTGAATAAATACTTTCAGTGTAAATGCCTGAAGAAACCCAGAAATAACAACTGCAAATAATGACAACAAATGTCTTACCATTTTATTTTTACGATATTTACGATAGGAAGATGGGTTTAAAAAACTCATGCATGATCACCCACTTTGAAACAATATTGGATGCCGTTTGCTGTTGGAACTTTCAAAACAGCATCATAATAATGAAACGGCACTTTTTTTGATTCTAAATTCAACACAAGGTTTTCTAATTCTCGCATATTTGGAACACGCCATTCAATTTCAGAAACCCCATAAAAATCTTGGTGTGAATGCGGGATAAATTCCCATGCATTAATCGCTAGTGAGTATCCATCTCTATTCACTTTAAAATTCTTACGACGAGTCACATAATCATAAGTCGTATTGAATAAAAACGCTTCGGTTAAAAATGCTCCAGTTTCTTCGACATCAGCAACATTGTAGTGTACTTGCGTAATTTTAGCAGTTGATGGGAATTCTTCTGCCATCGCGTCGACACCATCAATAAATTCATGAAGCGAACGGTTGATTTCTGTCCCTTCAAGATATTGATCTACTAGTTCAGAGCCAGTTTCACCTTCAACCATAAACTTCAATCGATTTCCTTCAGGATCCATGATATAAAAATTATTCGTGTACCCATCGGAACCTGTTGCAGTAATTGTTTGTTCTTCTAAAATCAATCGGTTAATTAACTCTCCCATTTGAAATGGCTTCGTTAATTTAAAACCGATAAAGTAAGTTGTTAAAATTGAATCTTTACTTCCTTTACCTTGAACTAATCTAAGTAAAGGAACACTGCCTCTACTATGTCCAATAAGGATTTCGTTATCAAAGTCTTGCAGCACAGCAAGACCCAAAACTTGCGTATAAAATTTCTTCATCACTGAAAGATTCCGCACCGTTATCGTTACAAGAGAAATCGTCCACTCTTTTTTTGATTGTGGTACAAGCGCATCTTTCACTAACTGTAATAGATTTCGCATTTTCCTTTTCCTTTACTAAAAAAGTGGGGAGGAATTAAAGGATGTTCCTCACCCACTCCGTAATTTTTTATCCTTCGAAAGCCACTGTTAAAGGTGGGACAACTTGTTTCTTACGAGAAACAACTCCTGGTAATGTTAATACTCCATCCTCGTAGCTTGCGTTAAACGCTTGAGCTACTTTTTCTAAATGGTCACCAACTACTAATACTGTTGATACGCTTGTTAAGATGTTTGTAATGACAAATACAAATGTATCATAGCCATTTTCATTGCTTGATTCACGCATTGCATTTTCAAGATCGTCGCGACGAGCTAATAACTCTTCTGGGTCAACAACGTTTACTTGTGCGATACGTACATTTGCTCCACCTAATGGGAATGATTTTGCATCTAAGTCGATTAAATCTTCTACAGATTTATCACCTAAGTTTGTTCCAGCTTTTAACATTTCTAATCCGTATACATTCACATCGATTTCAGCGATATTTGCAAGTTCTGTAGCAGCTTCAATATCTTGTTGTGTACAAGTTGGTGATTTGAATAATAATGTATCTGATACAATAGCAGAAACCATTAATCCTGCGATATCTTTTGGAATATCCACACCATATTCTTTGTACATTTTGTAAAGAATTGTATTTGTACATCCTACAGGTTCTGCACGGTAGAATAATGGATTTGCTGTTTGGAAGTTAGCAATACGGTGGTGATCCACTACATATCCAACTTCTACTTTTTCAACGCCAGTAGCACTTTGTTGAACTTCATTGTGGTCCACTAACGCTACACGGTCTGTTTCTTCTGAAACATCTCCAATCACTCGTGGAGCTTCTTTTTTGAAATATTCTAGCGCATATTGTGTTTCTTCATTTGGAGTCCCTAGGGCAACTGCTTCTGCATCTTCTCCTAAATGACGTAATAAGTAAGCATATGAAATTGCTGATGTAATTGCGTCTGTATCTGGATTTTGATGTCCGAAAACTAATAATTTACTCATAATTTGGCCTCTCTCTATATAAATTTACATTGACAATTTTAACATAATTGTCACTTAAAACCAATAGATAATGCATTTTTTCTAAGATTTCTAGAAAAAAAGAACTGTTATAGCTTTTAAACTATAACAGCTCTTTCATTATGCATTTAAATAACCTTTATATTCGTCTGTTCTTAAAATACGACGAGCATTGTCCACACGTTCTTGTGTTGGTGGTTCAATATGGTCTAATTTATATGGAATTCCTAAGTTCTTCCATTTATACACACCCAATTTATGATAAGGTAAAATTTCAAACTTCAATACGTTTTTCAATTTACTTACAAACTCACTTAATCGGATGAGATATTCATCGTAATCTGAACGTTCTGGAACTAACACGTGACGAATCCATACTGGTTGCCCTTTATCGGATAAATACTCTGCTAACTGAAGAATGTTTTTATTCGTCCACCCTGTTAATTTCTTATGTTGTTCATCATCTATATGTTTAATATCTAATAAAATAAGATCCGTATACTCTAATAACTCTTCGAATTTTGAGAAGAATGGTTCGTCATACGTAAATGGCATTCCACAACTATCTAATGTTGTATGTACTCCAGCTTGCTTACAACGTTTAAAGAAATCAATTAAGAAATCAATTTGCAATAAAGGTTCTCCTCCACTGACAGTAACGCCACCTTTACGTCCCCAGAATGCACGATATTGCAATGCTTGATCGAGTAATTCTTGAGAAGTAATCGGATGACCGCCCCCAATATTCCAAGTATCTGGGTTATGACAAAATTCACAACGCATACGGCAACCTTGCATAAAGGTTACAAAACGGATACCTGGTCCGTCTACAGAACCAAAACTCTCTGTAGAATGAATATATCCAGTTACTGGTTCACTCATCATTATTCCTCCTATCTTTTCTCTTCTATTATATCACAATTCGCGCCTTATTGGACCTTATCGATTAAAAAACGGATGGACGATTTTGCCCATCCGTTTCTTTCATTTCAGCAATCTAGCTTGGTCTACTTCGAACAGTCGACCTCACACTTAGAGTAATCTGGTTCGGTCTCCTTGAAATACCTCCACTTCGTAAAATTTCTTCGGATGCTTAGCATCCTCATTAATTTTCCTCCAGTGGTCTATTTCAGAACAGTCGACCTCACACCTTTCGATTACATGCTTTCGTGCATTGTACGGTTGATTACGTCTAATTGTTGTTCACGAGTTAATTTAATGAAGTTAACTGCGTAACCAGATACACGAATTGTTAATTGTGGGTATTCTTCTGGGTGTTCCATAGCATCTAATAATGTATCACGGTTGAATACGTTGATGTTTAAGTGGTGACCACCTTTAGAAGCGTAACCATCTAACATAGAAACTAAGTTTTCTTCTTGTACATCTAATTCACGTCCTAAAGCTTTAGGAATGATTGAGAATGTATTTGAGATACCATCTAATGCATATTTGTAAGGTACTTTAGCAACTGATGATAATGAAGCTAATGCTCCGTGTGTGTCACGACCATGCATTGGGTTAGCACCTGGTGCAAATGGTTCGCCAGCACGACGTCCATCAGGAGTGTTACCTGTCTTCTTACCATAAACTACGTTAGAAGTAATTGTAAGGATAGAAGTTGTATGTTTAGCATTACGGTAAGTTTTATGTTTTTTAACTTTAGTCATGAATTCTTTCAATAACCAAACAGCGATTTCGTCAGCACGATCATCGTTGTTACCATATTTAGGGAAGTCGCCTTCTACTTCATAGTCAACAACAACGCCATCTTCGTCACGAATAGTTTTAACTTTCGCATATTTAATAGCTGATAATGAGTCAACTGCTACTGAGAATCCAGCGATACCAGTTGCCATTGTACGTAGAATTTCAGTGTCATGTAATGCCATTTCAATTCTTTCGTAGCTGTATTTATCATGCATGTAGTGGATGATGTTTAATGTGTTTAAGTATAAACCACAAATCCATTCCATCATGTCGTTGTATTTTTCCATTACTTCATCATAGTCTAAGTATTCTGAAGTGATTGGTTGATATTTAGGACCAACTTGTGCTTTAGATTTTTCATCAATACCACCGTTGATCGCATATAATAATGTTTTCGCTAAGTTAGCACGAGCACCGAAGAATTGCATTTGTTTACCGATACGCATAGCAGATACACAGCAAGCAATTCCGTAGTCGTCGCCCCACTCTGGACGCATAACATCATCGTTTTCATATTGAATTGCAGATGTTTTAATAGAAGTTTTAGCTGCAAACAATTTGAAGTTTTCTGGTAAACGAGTTGACCAAAGAACTGTTAAGTTTGGTTCTGGAGCTGGTCCTAAGTTTACTAATGTGTGTAAGAAACGGAAACTGTTCTTAGTTACTAATGGACGTCCGTCTTCACCAACACCGGCGATTGATTCAGTTACCCAAGTTGGGTCTCCTGAGAATAATGCGTTGTATTCAGGTGTACGAGCGAATTTAACTAAACGTAATTTCATAACGAAGTGGTCAACAAGTTCTTGTGCTTGTTCTTCAGTTAATGTTCCGTTTTCTAAGTCACGTTGTACATAGATATCTAAGAATGTTGAAGTACGTCCAAGTGACATAGCCGCACCATTTTGTTCTTTAATAGCTGCTAAGTAACCTAAGTATAACCATTGGAAAGCTTCGCGAGCGTTAGAAGCTGGTTTAGAAATATCGAATCCGTAGATGTTACCTAATTCTTTTAATTCTAATAATGCACGGTATTGTTCTGAAACTTCTTCACGTAAACGAATTACATCGTCAGTCATAGTACCGTCGCCAATGTTAGCGAAGTCTTTTTGTTTTTCAGCGATTAAACGATCAACCCCGTATAAAGCTACACGACGGTAGTCACCGATGATACGTCCACGTCCGTAAGCATCTGGTAAACCAGTGATAACACCTGATCTACGAGCTGCACGCATTTCTGGAGTGTAAGCATCGAATACACCTTGGTTGTGAGTTTTACGCCAGTCACGGAAGATACGAGAAATTTCTTCGTCAATCTTGAATCCGTAAGCTTCAGCTGATTGTTCACTCATACGGATACCACCAAATGGTTGTAAGCTACGTTTGAATGGTTTTTCAGTTTGGAAACCAACAACTGTTTCTAAATCTTTGTTTAAGTAACCAGGACCATGTGAAGTGATTGTTGATACAACTTTAGTGTCTAAATCTAAAACACCGCCAGCTTCACGTTCTTGTTTGTTTAAGTCCATTACTTGTGCCCATAAAGCTTTAGTAGCTTCAGTAGGTCCAGCTAAGAAACTGTCATCTCCTTCATAAAGTGTGTAGTTTTCTTGGATAAAGTCACGGACATTAATTTCATCTTTCCATACTTTACCTTTAAAACCGTTCCATTGTTCCATAAAATTTTCCTCCTTAGATAATTGGTTGTGAAACTTATAACAGCTATCTACATGAATATTATAACACAATAAAAATTAGTTGCAATACTAAAGTGTAAAAAAATACAAAGTTTTTGTTAAATATTGCTACAATCGCTATTTTAAGGTCTTAAAAGTTGTGAAATATGTATTATAACAGCACGATTCGCTGTACTAATATTTTGAAACAGAATGAAAACTTTCACAATGTGGTGCTGATTATTCACAATCAAAAGCCTTTTTCACTTTCATTAAATACAAAAAAGAGCATTACCGAAATAAATTCGATAATGCTCTTTTCAATCTAGCGTTTCAGGAGGGATTCGAACCCCCGACCGTTCGCTTAGAAGGCGAATGCTCTATCCTGCTGAGCTACTGAAACAGTACTAAATTAGTATACCTAAAGACGAACATTCTGTCAATTGATTTTACAGCCTTCTTACGACTCTTCTGTTTCTTTTTCTTCGTTATCTGTTTTCTTCTTTTTCGAGAAGTACATTGAAATATAGATGACTAACATCACTACCGCCATAATTAGTACTCTTGCGGCTAAAGCGAAATTATATAACGCTGCAATCGCACTTAATGCAAAAAAGATGATAGTCATATTTTTCACTGTTTCAAGAATGGGACGTTTTCTCCCCATTGGATTTGGTCTGTTATCCATTCGTTACTCCTTCGTTTCTTTCGTTTTATACATCAATAATGCTGAAGCAATAGCTACGTTAAGTGATTCTGCTTTTCCAAACATTGGAATTGTGATGACGACGTCCGCTAAGGAAATCACATCACTTGAAACACCTTGTCCTTCATTACCAACGACAATAGCTACATCTGTTACTCCTTGTAAAACAGTGTAATCCTTTGAATCACGGTGCAATGCCGTCACAGCAACTTGTACACCTTTAGATTTAAGAAATGGTAAGTATTCTTGTAAATTTGCTTGAAACACCGGAATATGGAAATGGCTTCCCTGCATTGAACGAAGAACTTTATCATTATATAAATCAACCGTTCCTGTTCCTAAAATGACCGCATCGAATCCAGCAGCATCAGCTGTTCTCACGATTGTTCCTAAGTTTCCTGGATCTTGAATAGCATCTAGAACGATTATACGACCGTTTTGAGGTAATGCCTCTTGTTTAACTATCTCCACAACTGCTAAGATCCCTTGAGTAGTTTCTGTCATTGATAACTTTTGGAAGGCGTCTTGAGATACAACTAGAAGCTGTGCGTTCGTTTGACTTAGTAAAAGTTGATAATCTTCAAGACGATTACTACTTACTACTATTAATTCAATCGGCACATTTTCTTTAATCGCTTCTTCTACCAGATGCTCTCCTTCAAGAAGATACATCCCTGCTTTTTTACGACCTTTTGTAGTCTGAAGTTTAACAAGCTCTTTAATTTTTTCGTTTTTAGGTGAACTAATGATATCCATGTAACTACCCTTTTAATCCTTCTATTGTATTCATGAGTTTCTTGACTTCTACTTTTTGATTTTGATGAAATCCACATTTCATAGGTACGACATAAGTTTCCTCTTTATCAAGATATTGCAATGTTAATTTGGGATTTCCTAAAAGTTTCTTCTCCACGGAAACCTTTTGAATGCGTTCTGAAGGGATAACAATTGGTCTATTCGCTCTCCATACACCTTCTTTTGAAGTTTCAAATAGAACGAAACCATCTTTAGCCCAATAGAGTACAAAGGTATGCTCCCCTTTTTCCAAAGCCACTAAGCTATCAGCAACCGTCATTTCGAATCCAAAAAAACTAATTTGACTTTTTAAATCCTCGATGATTTCCATTCTTATTCCCCTTCTTTCGTTTCTGAGTTGGTTTCTTAGAACTTACTTCTTTCTTTTTCGGTTGTGTGACTGGTTTTAATTGTCCTGCATAAAGTTCAAATGGAACTAGTTTATGTTTCCCAGCAACCTTTTTCAAGTCTCTTAGTTCACGATCATTTACGAGACTAAGTACTAAGCCTTCTTTTCCCATACGTCCTGTACGTCCAGAACGATGCGTATATTGTTCTGTTGAATCTGCAATATCATAATGAATCACAAGTGGCAAATCTTCAATATCTAAACCACGTTGTGCTACATCGGTGCTAAGTAAGAATGGAATCTGACCTTTCTTAAATAACTCGATGGCTTTCTTACGTTCCGTTTGATGAGCATCACTTGATAAAAGTGCAACTGGAACTTGGTGGTACGCCAATTTCTCGCCGAGTAATGCAGCATTTGCAATCGAATTGACAAACACTAATGCTTGGTTTGCATTTTCGGAGAATGCAAGCCTTCTTAATACTTCATCACGTTTTCTTGTTGGGCACTCGATGTAACCATGTACCACATTTGACTTCGCGCCACTTCCCTCAGTCACTTCGACAAAAGTTGGCAACATATTAATCCATTTATTGACTTCTTCTAAATTTTTATTCTTTGTTGCAGAGAAACATAGCACTTGTCTTTCGGAAGGAAGTTTCTTTACAAGTTCTCTCGTGTTATTCAATTGCTCTGGATCGAGTAAATAATCTGCCTCGTCTAATACAAGCATTTCTACTTGGTGAAGCTTTAATTTACGAATCTTAGAAAGTTCTAGTAATCGTCCTGGTGTTCCTACTACGATTTCTGGTTTTTCCTTTAACTTCTCTACTTGTCGTTTTACGTTTGCCCCACCCGCTAAAACTTGCACACGAATTTCAGATGACTTCCATTCTCTAATCACTGCACCAATTTGTTGAGCTAATTCTTGAGAAGGCGCCACAATCAAAGCTTGCAACGTTTTGTCTGCTTTAACTCTTTCTAAAATAGGAACAACATACGCTAATGTCTTCCCAGTCCCTGTTGGCGAGATAACTACAACGTCTGTTCCCTCTTTAATGAGTTCTTGTGTCTTTTCTTGTATCGGTGTTAATGTGTAGAAGCCATGTTGCTCCCAGATAGTCTTTGTATTCATAAGTGTCCTTTCCGATAACCATTTGTTCTTTTGAGTCCTATTCATTTTAACGAAGAAATGCCTATACTTCAAATAGTTTCAACGATTATATAAAAAAGAGAACTGCTTTTACACAGTTCTCCGCTCTATTTCTATTAAAGTGCCATTTTCTTTTCTAAATATCGTTGTCCTTGTTCAAAAAGTAAACAGATAATCCAGTAAATAATTGCCACTAAAATATAAACCGTCATATAGTTTTGTTCGCGTCCACCCACGATTTTCGCATTTTGGAAAATGTCAGGTAGTGAAATCATCGCTACAAGAGATGATCCTTTAATCATATCTAGTAACACATTACTTAATGGTGGAATGGCGATTCGAAACGCTTGTGGAACGATGACCTTTTGCAATGTTTGTCGGTAACTCATTCCAAGAGACATCGCTGCTTCCCATTGACCATTATCCACTGCATCCATGGCCGAACGCAACACTTCAGAAATATAGGCACTACTTGCAATACTAAAGCAAAGGAGCGCACAGACTAAAGCCGGTAACGTTATTTTTAAGAATGGTAACCCAAAATATAGTAAGAATAAAAACACTAAAGTTGGTGTTCCACGCATAAAGGAAACATGAAAAGTTGCAATCCATCTAAGCAAACGAAATCTAGAACGTCTCATTAATACGAGAATAAATCCTAGAATCGTTCCTAAGATAAAACTCGTTAATGCAACTCCTAATGTATATCCTAACCCGCTAAGAATAAACCAAAAGTTATTGATTGCAATATTGATATCGAAAATTTTATTTAACATATTAGTCTACATCTGAAATATCGATTTTCTCTGTTTTGAAATCTTTAGGTTCTGTTACGTCTTGACCTGCGAAGAATTGTTCAGAGATTTTTTTCAAAGTTCCGTCTTTCTTCATAGCGTCCATTGCTTCATTGAACTTGTCACGTAATACAGTGTTGTTTAATGCAATTGAGAAACTTGAGCTATATGGGTTTGCATATACGCCTTCGTTAATCTTAATGTCGTATTTATCTTTAGCAGCAGAAACAGCGATTGATTGTAAATAGTAATCGTTGATAATTACATCTGTACGACCGTTTACTAAGTCAGACATATATACGTCATTTGTTACGTTATCATAAACGACTAATTCAGCACCAAGTTTTTTAGCAATCTTCATGTAGTTTGTACTTGCAGCACCTGCAGCTTTTTTACCTTTTACATCTTCCCAAGAATGAATTCCTGAATTGTCGCTTCCACGAACAACCATTGATGTAAATGAGTATTTATGAGGTGTAGTGTGTAGGTATGCATCAAAGTTTTTCGCACCTTCTTCAATTGAGTAGTTTGCGATATCTGTCATACCACTGTCTAAAGCTGTTAACATTCCGTCAACACCCATTTCAGTAAATTCAACTTTAAGGTTTAAGCGTTTTGCAACTTCCTTCATAATTTCCACATCGTAACCAGTTAGTTCATTTTTATCATTATGGAATGATTGTGGATATAAAGTACCTGCAGTTGATACTTTAATGACACCAGATTCAACAATTTTATCCCAGTTTGCTTGTGCATCTGAAACTGATACAGTTGTTTCTTGTGTTTTAGTCGTGTTTGCTCCGCATGCTGCTAATAATGTAGCCACAGCAACGAAACCAGCTTTCATCCATTTTTTCATTGGTTTAACCACCTTTTGTTTATTTTTTCAACATAGAGAACGATACCATACTTCCCATTAAAACACAATGAATAAAGCTTGAAAAATAAAATAAAAATGAAACAGATTTTACAACCTGTTTCATTTTTAAGTTTTATATAGTTATTTACCTAGTTCTTCAAGAATATTTCTGGCTACTCTCTCCGGAATTCCGATAGTTTGTAACTCCTCAAGACTGGCTTGTTTCATTGCTGTTATCGTTTTAAAATGACGCAATAGTTTCTTTCTTGTTTGCGGGCCGACACCATCAATCATTTCCAATTTCGAAGCAAATGTATTTTTACTTCGTACTTGTCTATGGAACGTAATCGCAAATCGGTGAACCTCCTCCTGCACACGTTGAATCAGTTGGAATGCTTGCCCTTTTCTATCTAAATCGATTTCCTTGTAGTCTTCACCATAGAGTAATGTAGCGGTTTTGTGTTTTTCGTTTTTCACCATTCCGCATACAGGAATCTCTAGACCTAATTCATCTTCTAAAACTTCAATGGCAGCTCTCATTTGGATTTTTCCACCATCCATTAATATTAAATCTGGAAGTCTAGCACCTTCTCTTAATAATCTTGAATAGCGTCTACGAATGACTTCTTGCGTCGTCGCAAACTCATGGCTACCCACAACAGTTTTCACTTTGAACTTACGGTAATTCTTTCGGTCTGGTTTTCCATCCTTAAAGACCACCATCGCAGATACTGGATTAGTTCCTTGAATATTCGAATGGTCAAATGATTCAATCACTGATACTTTTTCTAACGCTAATGCTTCTGAGAGTTCTTCCAGTGCACCTTTTGTCTTCAATTGACTTTGCTCTTCTCTTCTGAACTTTTCATTTAATGAAATCTCACTATTTTGAGTAGCAAGGTCTAACATTCGTTTCTTAGAGCCACGTTTTGGTGTCATCACCTTCACACCAAGCGTTTCTGATAATAGTTCTTGGTCAATCGCTTCTGGAACCAAGATTTCTTTTGGAAGAATATGGTTTTGATCCTCATAAAACTGAATAATAAATGATAGGACTTCATCTTCTATCTGGTCATAAATCGGAAACATCGCTGCTTCACGTTTTATAATCGTCGACTGTCTGAGTAAGAAGACTTGAATCGAAATCCATCCACGATCAACAACATAAGAGAAAACATCTCTATTTGTAAAGTCCGCATTCATAATATTTTGTTTTTCGACGGTTGCTTCGATGTACTTAATTTGATCACGATAATCCATCGCTTTTTCAAAATCGAGTCTTTCGGAAGCTTCATTCATCTTCGAAGTCAAATCATCTTTAATCGTCTTCACATCTCCGTTTAAGAATCGTTGGATTTTTTTGATTTGCGCATCATACTCTTCTTTTGAAACTTCATGGTCACAACAACCAATACATTGTCCTAGATGGTAGTAGAAACAAGCTCGTGTTTCATTCTTCCCACATTTACGAAGTGGATAAATTTTCTGGATAAGTTGCTGCGTTCCTGTCGCTGCGGTGACATTTGGATAAGGGCCAAAATAAATCCCCCCATCCTTTTCTACCTTATGAGAAATCACGAGTTGTGGATCTTTCTCAGATGTAATCTTCAAGTAAGGATACATCGTCCCTTGTTTTAACTTTATATTGTAGTATGGTTGATATTTTTTAATCAAATTAATTTCAAGTAAGAGAGACTCTTTATTGGTCTTTGTCACAATATACTCAAAATGGTGAATCTCGCTCACTAATTTCTCAGTTTTTGTATCGTGGGCACCTCTAAAATAAGAGCGAACACGATTTTTTAGATTTTTGGCTTTTCCAATATAAATAATATCGTCGTTTGCATTTCGCATAATATAACAACCTGGTAAATCAGGAAGATTTTTTAATTTACTTTCGATTAATTCACTTGCCATTTAATCTTCCTTTCTAAACATTATCGTTGCCATACAATTTTTTCAAATTCATCTTTTAATTCTCTGTCCATTTCATCCTTATAAACAGGATATAAGAATAAACGCACTTCTTTTTTACTTAATAAGTTGAGTGTTTTTAACAGTTCTATCACTTTCAGGCGCACTAGATGGTCTGGAAAATGAAGCACTTGCCAAATATAGTCGTAATCGATGAGTTGAAACTCAATCATCTTATTTAAAATGACTTCATGCCATTTTGAAAGAGCAAAGAATTGAGGAGGTAAAACTAAAGTGGAATGTTGCTTCATATAGTCATATACTTCTGGTCGTACAACCCCTTTAATGTAATCAATCGTTCCTTCAATAAAGACTCTCGAAGTTGATTTTTCAATGTACTCTAATGCTGTTAGTGATAATGGATCTTTTTCTAACAGTTTATTGAACTGTGAAAATCGTAGTTTACTATTCGTTTTACTTAAAACAAATAAAATGATAGCGTCATCACGACTGGCTGATTTCAACGAAGCCTCTATTAAGGATTCAACTTTTGCCTGCGACGACCAAATGACTTTATCCACAAGACCTTTTAAATAATGGTATTGATGAAACTCTTCCGATTCTACATCTGTACAAGTGGATAGTTCTAACTCCAAACATTCTTTCATTCGATATAATAGTGCTACCGATTCTATAGTGAGACTGCGATTCTTATTCATTAAAAATGACAATGGATAAATGGATTCAAGCAACCACTGAATAAAGTGTTCATCACTCGTTCCATGCAACATACATAGTTGATAATTGCGTTCAACCTCTGGAGTCATTTCATGAGCCATAATGACACGAAGTAGTTTTGGATGATACATACAACTTTTAGCAGCAATAGGTCTCATGCTGACTTGTTTCATCATCACATTCAGTAAATAAAAGGCATCTGCTTTCGTTCTGATTGGATAGAAGAATAAGTAATATAAGCGTCCATATCCACTAAGTGAGGGTTCGAGTTTTTCTAGATACTCTCTCCACTGACTCTCATGAATGCAATAAGATTTTGCAAACACGATATAAAAAGTATACGCACTATGTTTCTCGAAGTATTGAATCTTCCGCTGAGTGATTTCATTATCAAAGGATACTAGTAGCATTAACACTAATCTGAATTCTTCATTTATTGTAGTCTCTTCAAGCAACACTGTTAATCGGTCACACATAAAGTCTTTCATTTCGCTGGATAACTGGTTGACAAACTGCTTCCAATAGATAAGTAGAGGTTCTATCCAGTAAATGACAGGGATATCAAACTTTAGGATGCCTTCGCATACTTCCTCATTAGGATTCAGTAGTTTTGTCATCGCACGATAGAATTGCGGTAATCGATCTTGACTCTTCACTCGTTTTCCAAGTGCAAAGGCAAAGAACTCTCCCTTCCCATCCACGGCATCTTTCATGAATGAATACGGAATTTTTGGAACCCTCTTTCTATTTCGAAGAAATTCTTCGTAGATGGACTGCTTACCCATTTCTATCCCCTCCTACGGTTAGAAACACAAAACACCTATCCTATAAAACTATAACGCTATTTTATACACTTCCATTGCTACTTCTGGCGTCAAATCACCATGCTCAGATAATTTCACTTTCTTGTGACGTGTTAAACCGTCCACTAAAGCTTGTAAGACCTCTTCACCAAGATTTACATCGCTAAAGCGAATTGGAGCTCCTAATGATTTGAAGAACTCTTCGGTTTTAGCAATCGCCTCATCTACAATTTCTTCATCGCTACCAGATAAATGCCACACACGTTTTCCGTATTGTACTAATTTATCAAATTTTTGCTGTTTTCTTACTTTCATCATTGCTGGAAGGACAATCGATAATGTACGACCATGGTCAATTCCATGGTTCAATGTAATTTCATGTCCTAATGCATGTGAAGACCAGTCCGTTGGTACACCTAGGTTAATTGTTCCGTTTAACGCATTTGTTGCGCACCACATAAATGTTCCACGGTCATTGTAATCAATATGATCTGTGTCAATGATACGAGGTGCAATTTCGACTAACGTTTGCAAAATACTTTCTGCATAACGATCTTGAAGCAATGCTCCTACTGGATAAGTTAAATAGTTTTCCATCACGTGGATAAATGTATCGAGTAATCCATTCACTAATTGACGAACAGGTAATGTATAGGTCAATTCTGGCTCTAACACTGAGAATACAGGGAATGTTTTTGGTCCACGGAAACTTACTTTTGCTTTTTTCTCAACAAGTGTAATCACCGCACCTGCGTTCATTTCTGAACCCGTTGCAGGAAGTGTAAGAATCGTCCCAAAAGGAACTACTTCTTGAACTGGTAATCCTTTACCTACGCCCCATCCAAATAAATCAACTGGGTCTTCTGTAAAGAGACTTGCTGCAGAAACAAATTTAGTCCCGTCAATAACAGATCCTCCACCAATGGCTAATAAATAAGTGAAGTTTTCTGCACGGACTTTCTCAACAGCTTTCATTAATGTTTCAAATGTTGGATTGGCTTCAATTCCTGAAAACTCATCCCATTCACGATTTCCTAAAGCTTTAACAGCACGATCAAATGCTCCGTTTTTCTTAACAGAACCGCCCCCGTAGAGGACTAATACTTTAGCGTCTTTAGGAATTTCATTATCAATATCTTCAATACGATTTCTTCCAAATAAAATCTTTGTTGGATTTTGGAATGTAAAATTTTGAATTTCATGTGTCATTTCAAATCACCTCGTTACTTCTTACTTTAATTGTACCAAAACTAATAGACCCTTTCTAAAATATCGGCTTTAAAAACAAAATAAACTGGACAATTGCCCAGTTTATGATTTTTAATTTATTATTTTTGATTCGATGTATTTTTTCAGGCGGTCTGCTGAGATTTCCTTTTCTAATTTAGAAACTTCAACAGGGCTTAATGTGACTTCACAAGTCATAAGACCTTCTGCATCATAAGAAACGACAACTTCTCCAACATCTTCTCTAGATTCTCTTGTCACTTTTGGAAATAACGCTGCTAATTCCTTTTCAACTTCAAGTGCACAGTGCTCTCTAAGTAAGCGAAACTGTTCTGCAATCACCGTTGGAATATAATAGCAGTCCACTAATGTCATTTCTTCATCTTTAGATTTTCGGTTTGACTTTTTCGCTCTTTTCATAAATGACCTCGTTTCTTTCTTCTTGTTTAGTATACAAAAATTCAACCAAGAAGGCAAAAACATTAAATTTATTCAAAGATTAGGAACCTATTTTCCAAATGAGCGATTTCATGGTAAAATAGCTATGAATTACACTTATAAGGAGATACTATGCTTACAATTAATATGCTAACTCGTGCAGACAGCGTTAAAGGCCAAGGAGTTATGTCTGCGACAGAGGAACAAATAAACCTTGTAACTGAAGGATTAAAAGGTTATAACGTTGTTGTGAATCAGCTTAAAATTGCTGACATTAACCATATCCATACCATTAATCCAGATTTTCTTTTCAAATCATTTTTAAACAATAAAAAGCAACCGACAATTGCGTCCGTTCACTTTTTACCAGAAACATTAGAAAAAAGTATTTCTCTTCCAAAACCAATTAAAGAGTTATTCTATAAATATGTTTTATCATTTTATAAACAAGCTGACTATTTAGTAACTGTAAACCCTCGTTTTATTGATGATTTAGAAAAGTATGGAGTCGACCGTTCTAAAGTAACGTACATTCCAAACTTCGTATCTCGTGAAACGTTCTATAAAATTACAGACCAATCCAAGGCAGACTTACGTAAGAAATTCGGATTGAATCCAGATCAATTCACCGTTGTATCTGCAGGTCAGCTTCAAATGCGTAAAGGCGTTCTTGAGTTTATTGACTTAGCGACAAAAATGCCAGATATCCAATTTGTTTGGGCTGGTAACTTCGCCTTTAAAGGGATTTCTGAAGGTCGTAAAGAAATTATG
>CALJSD010000098.1 GCA_937976325.1 uncultured Carnobacterium sp. | reverse complement strand
GTGGGTGATGTCAGCCACCATTTTTGCATTATTAGCCGTATTAACCGCGCTTTTGATTGAAGGACAGTTAATTAGTTTACGTGAGAACGAGAAGCAGCAAACGGTGGTTTATGCTCAAGTCATCGCGGACCTTTTATCGGAAAAAACGGAAAAATTAACCAGTGAAGATATTCTTAGTGTGTTAAATAAAGCAGAACAATATGAGTTGGACCATAATCAAGTTTATAAAAAGAATAGTAGTTTTTATCCGATGAATGAAGAAGTGAATATCCGCGTCTTTGATACGAGTAAGGAGCTTCTGTTCCAAACGCAACAATGGCAAGACCGCCCACAAGTATCGAGTAAGCTCGAGACTCAATATGTGACGCTATCGACCGGAGAAGAAAGTGTGCAAGTGATGATGCCAATTCTTTCCAGAAATACTCGTGTCTTAATTGGGCATTTACAAGTAACCAACCGAATGAGGAAGTTGGCTGAATTGAAGAAACAATTGCGATTTTTATTCCTTCAGTTAATCGTGATGGAAGGAATCGTCTCCATTGGGCTCGCTTTTTTCATTTCGCGTCTGATTTCGAAACCGATTGAAGAAATTCATGATATTATCGCATCCATTAACGAAGAGAATATTGAGACAAAACGTCTGATTATTCCGAAGAAGAATGATGAGTTTGCGATTGTGTCACAACAATTTAACGAGTTGTTGGATAAGATTAGTTTCTATATTGCGCAACAAAAGCATTTCGTAGAAGATGTGTCTCACGAATTGCGCACGCCTGTAGCGATTGTAGAAGGGCACCTGAAGCTCTTAAATCGTTGGGGGAAAGATGATCCAGAAGTGCTGGAAGAGTCTCTGTCGGCCTCTCTAGCGGAAATTAAACGCATGAAGACACTCGTCCAAGAGATGCTAGACTTATCACGTGCTCCTCAGGTAAGAGAGCAATATAAAGATGCCAAAACGGAAGTCGTTGCGACTTTAGAACAGATTGTAACGAACTTCAAAATGCTCTATCCAGACTTTACGTTTATTGCGGATATCGATACGAAGAAGGAGATTATCTCTCCAATCTATCGCAATCATTTCGAGCAAGTCATAATCATCTTACTCGATAATGCCGTGAAATATTCAACGGATCGAAAAGAGATTATCGTTAGCCTTTCACCGACCACTGAAGCAGTCGAAATCGGCATTCAGGATTTCGGAATGGGATTAACAGAAGAAGATAAGAAAAAAGTCTTTTCACGCTTCTACCGCGTCGATAAAGCTCGCTCGAGAGAACGTGGAGGGAATGGGTTAGGACTATCGATTGCGAAAGAATTAATTGAAGGATATAACGGTAAAATCAGCCTGACCTCACGACTCAATCATGGATCTTTATTCAAAGTGAAAT
>CALJSD010000097.1 GCA_937976325.1 uncultured Carnobacterium sp. | reverse complement strand
AAAATATTTTTTTATAAAAGTGTTTACAAAATAAAATTTAATGGTATAATTTAAACATAAGTTAACTTGTCATCAAATTATGGAAGGTGAAAACATTGAAATGGACATTTAGATGGTACGGTGATAACGATCCAATCACATTAGACCATATCAGACAAATCCCAAATATGTATGGTGTTGTTGGAACGCTTGTTAAGAAACTCCCAGGGGACCTTTGGACTAAGGAAGAAATTCTTGAATTAAAAAATGCAGTGGAAGCTAAAGGCCTAACATTAGCAGGTATCGAAAGTGTATCGATTCATGATTCGATTAAAGCTGGAACACCTGAACGCGACCATTATATTGAAGTGTATAAGCAAAATGTTAAAAACTTAGGAGAACTTGGAGTAAACGTGATTTGCTATAGCTTTAAACCAATCTTTGGTTGGGCAAAAACAAATCTAGAATACGAACTTCCTGATGGATCTCATACACTTGAATATGATGATAAAGTGGTTCAACAAATCGAACCAAAGCAAATGTTTGGATTAATTAGCGGACAAACTTCTGGATTCCAATTATCTGGTTGGGAACCTGAACGCCTTGCAAAATTCCAAAAACTAGAAGATATGTACAAAGGCATTACTGAAGAAAAATTATTCGAAAACCTTTGCTACTTCTTAGAAAGAGTGATTCCTGTCTGTGAGGAGTATGGTGTGAAGATGGCGATTCACCCTGATGATCCACCATTTGATATGTTTGGTCTTCCTCGTATCACTAAAAACAAAGAAGATATTCTAAAAATTGTGAATGCCGTTGATTCTGATTATAACGGAGTAACTTTATGTACTGGTTCGCTTGGAGCAAATCCAGAAAATGACCTAGTCGATATCATTCACTCGTTAAAAGGAAAAATCCATTTTGCTCACTTAAGAAATGTACAAATTCTTGGAGAAAAACATTTCCTAGAATCAGCTCACTTAAGTAAAGAAGGTTCACTAGATATGTATGCAATTGTGAAGGCATTACATGATATCGGATTCGATGGAATTGCTCGTCCTGACCACGGACGTACAATCTGGGGAGAAGTTGCAAGACCTGGTTACGGATTATATGACCGTGCAATTGGTATTTCTTACTTACAAGGTCTTGAAGAAGCAGTAGAAAAACAAAATTAAAGCTTGAAAGGAAGCTATGCAACATGAAAATCGGATTAATTGGACTCGGAAAAATGGGCTTAAATTTAGCGCTCAATGCTAAGGAACATAATTTTGACGTCGTAGGGTTTGATGTGTCGACTGAGTCAGTTAAAAAGGCTCAAGAAGCGGGTCTAACCGTTAGTCATTCAGTCGAAGAATTGATTAGTGCTTTGGACGATGTCAAAGTGGTGATGCTTAGTCTTCCAGCTGGAAAAATTACAAATGGAGTTGTCAATGATCTATCAAATCTTCTAAAAGCAGGAGATATCGTCATCGATAGCGGAAACTCTAACTATAAAGATAGCTTAAATAACTACCAAACATTAAAAGAAAAAGAAATTTATTTCCTAGATTGTGGAACTTCAGGAGGAATGAGCGGAGCAAGAAACGGTGCCTGCCTAATGATTGGTGGAGACCAAGAAGCCTTCGACCAAGTGAAAGACTTCTTTGAAGCAATTGCGATTGAAGATGGTTGTCTATTTGTAGATCAACCTTCTGCAGGTCATTACTTGAAGATGGTTCACAATGGAGTGGAATACGGAATGATGCAAGCTATTGGTGAAGGCTTCAATATTTTGGAACATTCAGAATACACATTTGATAACGAAAAAGTTGCTAAAGTGTGGAATAATGGTTCAGTCATTCGTTCATGGTTAATGGAATTAGCGCAAGAAGCATTCCGTAAAGACCCTAGACTTGAAAAAATTGAAGGAGTTATCGGAAGCAATGGTGAAGCTAAATGGACGCTAGAAGAAGCACTTCGCCTAGGAGTTCCAACTCCAGTTATTGCAGACTCATTATTTATTCGAAATAGTAGTTGTGGTGCAGATGAATTCTCTAATAAACTTGTTTCTTCTTTAAGAAATGAGTTTGGTGGCCACGCAATGAAGATGAAATAATGAGGAGGCTATTTCATGAGTCATCATAAAATCGCTATTGTCAATTCGAGTAGTTTTGGAAAAATCTTTCCTAATCACTTAGAGAGACTAAGTAAGATTGGCGAAGTAAAATATTTCAATTTTCCTCAAGAAATTCCAGGAAAGGAATTAGCGGAAAATTTGAAAGGCTACGATATTATCATCGCAAGTGTAACACCGTTTTTTGATACTGAATTCTTTGAACATAAAGATGAATTACTTCTGATTTCAAGACATGGAATCGGATTTAACAATGTGGATTTAGAAGCAGCCAGAAAACATAACACAATTGTTTCCATTATCCCAGCTCTTGTTGAACGTGATGCTGTTGCTGGTAATAACGTTACAAACTTATTAGCCGTTATGAGAAGAACAGTAGGAGCCCTAAAAGCTGTGGAAGGAGACCAATGGGAAAAACGGGCATCATTTATTGGCCATTCCCTTTATAACAAAGTAGTCGGTGTTATCGGTATCGGAAATACAGGGGGCTGTGTTGCAGAGACTGTAAGATACGGTTTTAGATGCCGAGTGCTTGCATATGACCCATATAAGAGTAAACTAGAAATAGAAGCACATGGAGCTGAAAAAGTTGGATTTGAAGAATTGATTCGCAATGCAGATGTTATCTGTTTATGTGCGAACCTTACTGAAGAAAACTATCATTTCATCGGCAAAAAAGAAGTTGAAATGATGAAGCCTAATGTGTATATTTCCAACTCAGCTAGAGGAGCATTGGTTGAAGAAGAAGCCATTATTGAAGGGTTAAAATCCGGTAAAATTGCTGGCTTTGCAACTGATGTACTTGAAGTTGAACCTGGACGCGCTAACCATCCATACCTTGCGTTTAAGAACGTAGTGGTGACACCACATACTTCTGCATATACCATGGAATGTTTAGAGTCTATGGGTGAAAAATGTGTAGAAGATTGTGAGGTGATTGTGGAAGGAAAGCTTCCTGTAAGATCTGTTCAAAGTGAGAGTACTTACGTTACAGTAGCATCATGATGATTCTTGATCTGAAAGACATTTAAATGCAATTTTTACATCCTATTAAAATTCATTTTATAAAAAACAAAAATAATTAGAGTTAGAAAACAGATTTCTAACAATGAAGGAGGAAAAAGGTAATGGAAACATTATCAGTAGTACAAAGTTTGTTAATTGCCCTTTGGGTAGCGGCCGTTATGTCTAGATGGCTCGGTGGTGGTGCGACGTTAACACTTCGTTTCTCACCATTAATGACCGGTTTAGTCTGTGGGGTAATCATGGG
>CALJSD010000096.1 GCA_937976325.1 uncultured Carnobacterium sp. | reverse complement strand
GAAAAACTAGACAGAATGATTCTCAGAAACTCCTTTGCAAAAGTTAGATTTTCTGTCTAACTTTTGGGGTGCACTTCACATGTCCATATATGGTATTTTTAGGCTTCAACTTTTCTATTTTTGCGCACAAAAAAACCACCGGAAAACCGGTGGTATCAAAGTTTAAGTTAAATTATAGTTTAACTACGTTAGCTGCTTGTGGTCCACGAGCGCCTTCTTCAACATCGAATTGAACTGCTTGTCCTTCTTCTAATGTTTTGAATCCTTCTGATTGGATTGCTGAGAAGTGAACGAATACATCGTTTCCACCTTCACGTTCGATAAACCCAAAACCTTTTTCTGAGTTAAACCATTTTACTGTACCTTGTTCCATGAACATTTCCTCCTTGTGCCATAGCACTTGTTATTCATATTCTTGCTAATGGTTCGAAAGGAGTAATACCTTACACAATTTCTATACCTAACAAAAACACATCATAAGTATAACATCTCACAGACAAATTTACAAGAGTATTTCCGATTTCACTGAGAATTAAGTGGAACAATTGCCGTTTTGTGCGTTTTTTCCGAATCGTTTCGTTAATTTTCAATAATATTTTTCGTGAAAATCGAAAACAATCTGCTTTCATCTTTTTCAAAATTCAACTTTTCACATTCTTTTGAACCGTTTTTAAAAAGCCCCGAATTCTTTTAAAGAAATATACTCCTCTCCTCCGACGACAAAATGATCCAGAAGCTCGATGCCCATGAGCTCCCCACACTCCATCAAGCGACGCGTAAAATCGATATCCGCTTGCGAGGGTTCAGGGTTTCCGCTTGGGTGATTATGCCCAATAATGACGCGCGCTGCCGAAAAACGTACTGCCTCTCGGAAGATTTCGCGTGGATGCGCGACTGCACTATTCAGCCCACCGATAAAAATCATTTTCTTCTTGATAATCTCGTTTTTCGTGTTCAAATACAAGGCGACGAGATGTTCCTGATAGGCATCCTTCAACTCCTGCACAATCCACTGGCCGGCCATCTTGGAGGATGTAATCTTCCCGAGTTTCATTTGAGCGGCATTGCTTAAACGCACACCCAGTTCCATCGCTGCCTTTAGTTCAATCGCCTTGGTGCGACCGATTCCATTAATATGCATGAGTTCGTCCAGGCTCGCCATCTTCAGCGAATGCAAGTCTTCGAAGGTGTTTAAGACAACGACCGCTAGCTGCAGGACGTTTAAATCCTTGGAACCCGTGCGCAGTAATATCGCGAGTAATTCATGCGTTTCAAGCACTTTAGCGCCATACCGTTCGAGGCGTTCTCGTGGCATGGCGCTTAAAGGCACTTCTAATAATTTTGATTCAATCATTGTGACACTTCCTCTTTGTTTTCTCTACAAAGAGTTACGATGTCTATTCTTCTTTGGGCTTACGGTTCTTCCACCAATGTCGAACTTCGGCGATAAAATACAATGAGCCTGTCACCCATAATTCGCTCTCGTCGTCTTTTGAACTGGCGAAACGATCGATGACTTCTTCAAAGCTTTCTTCATAGGAAATCTTGGGAGAATCCAAGTACGCTTCCACGTCACTTCTAGCTATCGACAGGCCTCTTGAAGGATGGAAACTCGTTAAGATGATGTTTACACCTGGAAGAGCTTCCTGTAATCTTGCAAGCATCTGTTGACTATCTTTTCGAGTGAGCGCGCTAAATAACAGCGTCTGTTTCTTAGCTTTGCTCGCTGTCATGTTTTGTACTAGTCGCTCGATGGCCGGTAGATTATGTGCTCCGTCAATCATCACAAGTGGTGTGTCTTGCAATGCTTCCATGCGTCCTGGCCATGAAACAACTCGTAGGGCCGCCTCGATGAACTCACCCTGCACACTTCTTCCGGTGGCTTCCATCCACGCGCGGAATGCTCGAATCGCAACGGCCGCATTCTCCTTCTGGAAGGCTCCTTGGAGAGCTAGCTGCTCCAGCGGAATCGTGAGTGAAGAATCTTGATACGACTCTTCAATTAGAAAGAAGTCTTCGCCAAACGCCTGCACCGTTGCACCTTTTTCACTAGCAACTCCACGAATGACATCCATACATTCACAGCTGACTGGCCCGACGACAACTTGTTGTCCAGACTTAATAATGCCTGCTTTTTGCGCGGTAATTTCTTCTAACGTGCTTCCGAGTAAGTCTTGATGGTCTAAGCCAATCGTCGTAATGACGCTCACAAGTGGATGCCCAACATTCGTATTATCCAACAGACCTCCAATTCCGACTTCAATAATCGCAAGGTCGACGGCTTCCTGTTGAAAGACGACAAACATCATCGCCGTTAAAATCTCAAAATAGTTAAAGGTTCCCCACTCTTCGAATAAGCGGCGCTCCACCTCTCTTACCACCGCTGCGGCTTGCCAGAACGGTTCTTCTTCAAGAGGCACTCCGTCTAGCTGGATTCGTTCTCTAATACTGTCCATATGCGGTGAAGTGAATGTTCCTACTCGCAATCCATGCGCCTTCGCAAAGGCCGTGACCATCGCAGCTGTGGACCCTTTTCCATTCGTCCCAGCAATATGAATACTCTTCAATTCACGTTCTGGATTTCCAAGCGCTTCTAGGATAGCCTCCATGCGGTACAACCCATGTTTGCGCGGAATACTCTCGCTCTTTTTTAACCACTCTTGAATCATTCACTCACCTCCTGTTTTCCTCATTTATCATAACAGAAAATTGCCCACCGGAACATACAAAAGAGAGCGCATGACACTTCATACGCTCTCTGCGCCGTTCAAACGGATTAGATTTTCTTCAATGTTGCGATACGTTCTAACACGGCTTCGCGTTGTGCTTGATAGTCCGCACCTTTTGCACGTTCAGCTTCAACAACCGCTGCAGGAGCTTTTGCCACAAATTTCTCGTTCGATAATTTCTTCTCGACACGATCCACTTCTTGTTGCAATTTCTCTGCTTCTTTTTCAAGACGAGCGATTTCGTCTTCGATGTTGATTAAACCTGCTAATGGTAAGTAAATTTCAGCACCTGTGATAACAGAAGTTACCGCATCAGATGGCGCTTCAACGTCTTCACCATACACGAATTCTTCTGGATTTGAGAAGCGTGCAATGTAAGATTCGTTTTCTTTCAAGATAGCGTAGTGCGCTGCGTCGCTCACTTTCGCAATAATGTTAATTGGTTTTGATAATGGTGTGTTCATTTCGTTACGAACGGTACGTACTGAACGGATGAAGTCCATTAAGAATTCCATTTCTTCGGCTGCTTGTTCGTCCATTTGTTCTGGGTGAACTGTTGGGTAAGTTGCTACCACTAATGATTCCCCAACGTGAGGAACAGATTGCCAGATTTCTTCTGTCACGAAAGGCATGATTGGGTGTAATAGACGTAATGTGTTGTCTAATACATATACAAGAATGCTACGTGTTGTTAATTTCGCAGCTTCGTCGTCCCCTGCTAATGTTTCTTTCGACATTTCGATATACCAGTCACAGAAATCATCCCAGATGAAGCGATATAGGAGACGTCCTGCTTCACCGAATTCGAATTTCTCGAAGAGTTCTGTCACTTTGCCAATCGTTTGATTCAAGCGTGTTAAAATCCATTTATCTGCAAGAGTCTTCTCACCAGTAATATCCACTTGGTCCGCTGTTAAGTCGCCAACATTCATTAACGCGTAACGGCTTGCGTTCCAAATCTTGTTGATGAAGTTCCATGCAGCATCCATCTTGTCTGTTGAGTAACGAACGTCTTGCCCTGGAGCAGAACCGTTTGCTAAGAACCAACGAAGCGCATCGGCACCATATTGCTCGATGACTTCCATTGGGTCAACCCCGTTTCCAAGAGACTTACTCATCTTACGTCCTTGGCTGTCACGAATCAATCCGTGGATTAAAACGTTCTTGAATGGACGTTTGCCTGTAAATTCTAACCCTTGGAACATCATACGGCTTACCCAGAAAGTAAGGATGTCGTATCCTGTTACAAGTGTGTTTGTTGGATAATAACGTTTGTAGTCAGCTGCATCTTCGTCTGGCCAACCCATTGTTGAAAATGGCCATAACGCAGATGAGAACCAAGTATCCAATACGTCTGGATCTTGTGTCCAGTTTTCGACATCGCTTGGTGCTTCCATGCCAACGTATACTTCTCCTGTTTCTTTATGATACCAAGCTGGAATTTGGTGTCCCCACCATAATTGACGTGAAATTACCCAGTCGTGAATGTTTTCCATCCAACGTAAGTATGCATCATTGAAACGTGGTGGATAGAAGTTTACAGTATTGTCGCCTTCTTCACGTTGCGCATTGATGGCTTGCTCTGCCAAAGGTCCCATTTTAACGAACCATTGTTTTGAAAGACGTGGTTCAACCACTACATCCGTACGTTCTGAGTGACCAACGCTGTGTAAATGTTTTTCGATTTTCACAAGAAGGCCAGCTTCTTCTAAATCTTTCACGATGGCTTTACGCGCAGCAAAGCGGTCCATGCCTTCGTATTTACCGGCTAACTCATTCATTGTCGCATCATCGTTCATCACGTTAATACGAGGTAAGTTATGACGGTTCCCTACTTCAAAGTCGTTAGGGTCATGCGCTGGAGTGATTTTTACAACCCCTGTTCCGAAATCTTGCTCAACGTATTCGTCAGCGATGATTGGAATCTCGCGGCCAACAAGTGGCAAGATAACTGTTTTCCCGATAAGCGCTTGGTAACGTTCGTCGTCTGGGTGAACCGCAACAGCTGTATCTCCAAGAAGTGTTTCTGGACGAGTTGTTGCGATTTCTAGGAATCCACTTCCGTCTGCTAGAGGGTAGTTCATATGATAGAACGCACCTTCTACATCTTTATGGATAACTTCGATATCAGATAATGACGTTTTGGCTTTAGGGTCCCAGTTAATGATGTACTCACCACGGTAGATTAAGCCTTTTTCGTATAACGTTACGAAGACTTTCTTCACGGCGTCAGATAACCCTTTATCTAATGTGAAACGCTCTCTGCGGTAGTCTACAGAAATTCCCATTTTTGCCCATTGTTCACGGATATGGCTGGCATATTCTTCCTTCCATTCCCATGTTTGTTCAAGGAACTTCTCACGGCCAAGGTCATAACGAGATAAGCCTTCTCCGCGTAATTTTTCTTCTACTTTTGCTTGAGTTGCGATACCCGCATGGTCCATCCCTGGTAACCATAAAGTGTCGAACCCTTGCATGCGTTTTTGACGGATAATCATGTCTTGTAACGTTACGTCCCAAGCATGTCCTAAGTGTAATTTCCCTGTTACGTTTGGTGGCGGGATAACGATTGAATAAGGTTCAGCGTTTGGATCTTCGTTTGGATGGAAGACGCCTGAATCAACCCACCATTGATATTTACCAGCTTCAACTTCTTGTGGTTGAAACTTAGATGACATTTCTTTAGCCATTGATTTTCCTCCTTGTATCTTGTTTGTGTCCAATAAAAAAATCCTATGAAGACACTCTCCATAGGACGATTAAATTCGTGGTACCACCTAATATTCGCGTAAAAATTCATTACGCCTCGATGTTGGTAACGAAGTGTCGTCTCCGTACTCTATTACTTCTTTTCGTAGAGTAAGCTCACAAGCTACCTTCAAATGAATTTGCTAGGAAGTTGCACCAAGTCTTCCCTCTCTCGTAAACAAAGTCATTTTACTCCTCTTGTTCATCGCTCTAATATACAAAATATTCTACCATTCAAACCCGATGCTTGCAACAATATCGCGCTTGTCTTACGATTTCACATTCCCGCTCGACACGCCTTGGTCTGCATCTTCTGGAATCCACCAGTCTAAGAACTGCTTCATCGCCCAGTCCCAGAAATCCCATTCGTGTCCGCCGACGTGCTCTTGATACGTTAGCGACACTCCTTGTTCTTTCAAAAAGCTGCTGTAGCTACGGTTGTCTTCCAACAGCCAATCTTCCGTGCCACATGCCATAAATACCGAAAGTAAGTCCTTACGCTCCATTGTTTGGACGGCATGATACAACTGATTGCCTTCCGCCACAAAGGTCTCTTCATCTTTGAAGACCGCCTCCAAAAAGCTTTTTCTTAAAAAGAACGGTGCTTCTGGAATCTCTTCTGGTGGAAGTGCCTGTTTCTTAATCGCGCTAGAGAACGCCCCAATGACGCTAAAGGTGTCGGGATATTTGATGCCGTTTCGAAGCGCCCCGTATCCACCCATCGAAAGCCCGGCAATACCCAAGTCTTCATGTTTTCGAGAAATAGGAAACATTCGGCGTGAGATTTCTGGAAGCTCCACCCCGATGAATTCTCCATAGTTCGTATAGTTCCATGGTTGGTCTACGTAGAAATGATTTTCACCAGAAGGCATGATGAGGGCGAGGTTCTTCTCTTTAGCGTATCGAAGAATGCGCGTCTGATTGACCCAGTCCTGATCACTGCCCAATACTCCGTGCAGTAGCACCAACGCTTTGTACGGGCCTTCCGAGAGATACTGATTATTGAAATCCACCGCATCACTAGGTAAGTAGACTGACAGGGGGATGGTTCTCATTAATGTTTTTGAAAAAAATGAAACGTGTAAAAGTGCCATATGACGCCTCCGTTAAATTATTATTTTTTAAAATATCGATTCACTACCGTCACTAAGCCAAAGACAAACGTGACTCTAACGACGGATTTTTGCCACGACTCCCATTGCTCAAACCCGAAGAAATGATTCATGATGAGGATAAAAGCAATAGTGGCTACCATACCAATAAAAAAGACAGCACCTCCGCGATTCATCTTCTTGAGTTGTTCTGGATTATCCCGATTCAGCCAAGTATAAAAGGCAATACCAGCAACGATCGCACTCACAATAAACAGCGCGATATCTTGACGAAATAGTAGCTGATAGATGGCATTCACGCCACTGATGACCCCAAATACTATAGTACCAATTTCTCTAACTTTTTGACTCATTTCCAACAACCCCTCTCCCTAAAAATGGATTCCTGAACTCATCTATATTATACTGCTCCACCGCGGCTTTTACTATACGCGCAAGCAAAAAAAGAACCCAGCATTAGCTAGGTTCGGGTGATTGAATTGAAGTTTTTTAAGATAAGGAACAGCTACTCCTCAATTTATTTCTCTTCAGCTTCAACGTAATCAGCCAACTCTTTAGAAACCACTGCAACTCCTACTCTATACTTGTCTTTATTTTTACTGATGAGTAAGCCGATTTTTAAATCACGGTTCCCATTTACAAATACTTTAGTTTCAATTCCATTTCCTGAAGCATTAAGATGCGTTTCATCATAATCAATTTCATACGATTTAATGACGTCTTTATTACTAAGATTTTTTTCTAAATTATTTAATGTTTCTTCAATAACTGCGATAACTTCTGGTTTCTGTAACTCTTCTCGAATTAGTTCTTTCTCCCGACGTTTTGAATTTTCTACTAGTAAGAAAATCCCTAATAGAATCGCTACTATAATTACCACTATTTTTCTCTTCTTCATTTCCTATCCTCCAAGAAATCGACAAGTGCTTTGGATTGTACAGACACTGAAACTTTATATTCGTCTCGATTCTTAGTAATAAGACTATTGAGTTTTAAATTACTATTACCATTAATATAAATTTCTATTTCAATTCCTCCACGAGAGTTATAATATGTTTTATCGTAATTAATTTCATACGATTTTATTTTCCCTTCTTCAGTTAATGCACCCTTATCGATTTTTTAAACTTTTCTCGATTACCGCAATACCTTCTGGTTTCTTTAGCTCCTCATTCATCGCTTCTTTGGTAGGACTATTTGAACAGGCTACTAGAAAGAAAACACTAAACGTAAGTAAGAGTAGATGTATCAGCTTTTTCATTTTCTACCCTCCAAGAAATCATCGAGCTCTTTGGATTCTACAGAGACCGCAACGTCATATTTACCATTATCCTTAGTGATAAGGCTATTGATTTTCAAATTACTATCTCCATTAATATAAATTTCTATCTCAATTCCTCGGCGAGAATTATATTCGGTTTTATCGTAATTAATTTCATACGATTTTATTTTTCCTTTTTCAGTAAATGCATCGCTATCTAGATTTTTTAAGCTTTCTTCGATTACCGCAACAACTTCAGGCTTCTTTAGCTCCTCATTCATCGCTTCTTTGCTAGGCTTATTTGAACAGGCTACTAGAATAAAAAAACTTAACGTAAGCATGAGGAAACTCACTATCTTTTTCATATGAATACTCCTAAAAATCATTGTATTTCTTCTATGGATACTAGATCAATCGTATTCCTTTCGTAATAAAGTTGCACTGGAACGGCTGCTACCGACACAATACACGCCAACAGCGCAAAGACCATATTCAGCATTAAAAAGAACACCTCTGTTCCATCCCCAATAAACCAGAACAAAAGGAAGCAAAGAACATTTAGCAACGGAAAAACACATCCTATGAAATTTCTCTTTCCATTTGTTTTAAAGGTTAGTTGAAATTTTGCAGGATTGCCGCCTAATCTCTTAAGAACTTTCTTTCGAGAAAAGAAAATCGAACCTTTAATAATTAAGTATCCTACTATCAGAGAGAGTGAAAAGAATAGCAACTTCATCATCTGTGCGCTCGTATTTGGAAGTTGAAGCATAGATGAAATCCAACGATACAAACCACCAATAATGGGTAGAAAAAGAATCGCCATTTCCTTCACTCTATCTTTACTAATGAACTTATTTCCATATTCAAATTTAACGTCATTCTTATCCAGCGCATAGGCCGTTACAGTAAATTGATTAGGTAATGCTCCCCAAACAATTCCCTTATGACTAACCGAACTATTATCGATAATCGTTTGCTTCCCATCAGAGGTCTCCATGATATAAAATCCTCCAATGTTAGATGGGGTAAATTTCAGTTTTATCATTTTTCCTCCATTTTTGGTTCGTTATTTTTCTTCGATTGATTCAAGTGTAATAATTTTATTATTGTACATATTATCAACAGGGACTTCCACCAGCCAAACAAAAAATAGCCAAAATGCGAACATCATATTATATATCAATAATAATTCTCCCCAAGAAGGTGCTTTTGCGTAAAAGAAAAGGAGGACTGCAATAATGGCCAGAAAAATATAATAACTCGCATTGTTTTTACCTTCTGTTCTAAATGTAGCGATATACTTTTTAGGATTAGAAGGAAGTTTCTTTGATACCTTGAATCTAGAAACTCCTATCATTACTAGCGCTATTAAGAATGCCAAAATGAAAGTCCCTAGAAAAATTCCGTACTTTAGAAAAGGCTGTTGGTGAATATGATAGCTATCCAGCATCCCATCCAGTAGTTTCGTTATCGACTTTGATAGGAGAGGTGTACTTGCGAACGCCCCTACACCTGCCACTACCGCTCCATTAACTTTTGTTTTCTTATCAAAAAGGCGACTTTTTTTATCAATCTCAACCATTTCAACACGCACTCTTTTGGGTAAAAATCCAAAACCATACACGTTGGGGCTGATGGTACTCGTGTCCATAAGATATTTTTTTCCCTTCGAGTCTGTAACGATTTTGTGACATATAGACTTCGAAGCGTTAAAAGTTAGTTTGTTCATATATTCTCCTCGGTTTTACTGTATCTCTTCAATTGAGACAAGCTTTAACAATTGTTTTTCATAATCAAAATCTATCGGTTCCATTCCTAACCAACACACAAAGAATAAATGAGCGACCATTGAATTAAGAACAAGTATCACTCCTTCGGTTCCGTTGTTTAAGTTCATAAAGAAAATAAATATGATAAGATTAACGACTAGTATAGACCAACCTGAAAAATGTCTCTTATTTCCTGTTGTAAATCTCGCAATATATCTTTTGGAATTTGAAGGTAATCTGTCCTTCACTTTATTCTTCATTACTTGAATATATAGTTTTGCTAATAAATATGCTACAAAAAACGAGAAAAGAAATAATAAGCATTTTAATAACACTTGTTGGTGAATATGATATTTTAAAAATAATTGATGAAAATATCTAAATAACACCGTTGAAATAACTTGCCCTAATGCCGCTACGGCTACATATTTTGGAGATGTTTTTACTTTTTGTTCTAAACTACGATTGTGAGCATCAATTTCTACCATTTCTACAACAACTTCTTTTGGCAAGAACCCAAAAGTATATGTATTTGGTGAAATGGTACTCGTATCCATAAGATATTTTTCCCTTTCGCGTCCGTCACGATTTTGTGGCACGTAGACGTCGAATCTTTAAACGTTAATTTGTTCAAGGCTTCCCCTCCTTTTCGATGTAGATTATTCAAAAATGTAGTATACTCCATCTTTTTCTATTCTTGGATGATGATTCATTCCTATCCGAGACATCTCTGGAATGCCATCTGGGCGCTCTAATCTAAAATCAATAAAAATTATTGTCTTTTGATTATTATTAAAGGTCCCTTTTACCGATAAATTGTATGACTCAGCAAAGACTCCATTGCTTACAGCTCCAACCTCTAGAGTATTCCAATCAAACTGTACAGATTCTATTTTTGGATACCTAGAACGAATCCACGCCACAATTTCTTCTTCGTGCGCTTTCACCCATGCCGATTGCTTGTCTCTTGCCGTCGCAAAAATCGTATTCTCTCTCCAGCTTGGATTGATCACGTTCAGCGCTGTTACACCACCCACTGTCAGTAACAGCAGGGCGCTTGCTGTAATTGCTGTTTTCTTTTTCATAATAGTCACCCCACTAAATCAGGCTATTCGTATATAATTTATTAAAATTAATTAAGTCCGTCATAAATATAATATCCATTCCCTTTCCATATACGAGGAGGTTCGTTCAACTTTATATTAGACATACTTGGGATGTCATCTGGTTTATTTAGAGTGAAGTCAATATAAATCTCAGTGTCTGAAATTTCGTTAAAAGTCCCCTTTACAGATAGGTCATATTCTGTTGTAAAGACTCCGTTACTAACAGCCCCAACTTCTAATGTACTCCAATCAAATTGAATTGATTGGAGCTTAGGATAATACAACTGCATCCACTCAACAATTTCTTTTTGATGTTCTTTCAACCACGCTAACTGCTTATCTCTTGCCGTCGCAAAAATCGTATTCTCTCTCCAACTTGGATTAATGACGTTGAGCGCCGTCACGCCGCCTACTGTCAGTAACAGTAGGGTGCTTGCTGTAATTGCTGATTTCTTTTTCATTACGGTTTCACCTTTTCACTAGTCATAATTATCGATTATCTTTCCTTTTCTAATCATCGGCGGTTGATTCATTCTAATTTGAGATAAATTAGGAATGTCATCATCCTTTTCCATCAGAAAATCCACAATAATTATAGTTTGGGGATTATCATTAAAAACTCCGCGGACTGATAAATTGTAGCCAATAATGGCCACTCCATTACTCCCCGCTATCACTTTTAATGTATTCCAATCAAATTGAATAGTTTCAACTTTTGGATATCTTGAATGCACCCACGCCACAATTTCTTCTTCGTGCTCTTTTAACCATGCGAGCTGCTTGTCTCTCGTCGTCGCAAAAATCGTGTTCTCTCTCCAGCTTGGATTGATTACGTTGAGCGCCGTCACGCCACCTACTGTCAGTAACAGGAGGGCGCTTGCTGTAATTACTGCTTTCTTTTTCATTACGGTTTCACCTTTTTACTCATAGTCATAAATCGTACCGCCACGTTTGATACTGGGGCGTTGATTCATTCTAATTTGACTCATTTGTGGAATATCCCCTTCACCGGGCATTAAAAAATCTACCCAAATAACTGTTTCTGGAATTTCATTAAACGTTCCCTCGACCGACAAATTATACCCATTTAGAGACACCCCATTGCTTACAGGTCCGACATGTAGTGAGTTCCAGTCAAATTGCACAGACTCTACCTTTGGATAGACAGAGTGCATCCATTTTACAATCTCTTCTTCATGTTCTTTCAACCACGCTAACTGCTTGTCTCTTGCCGTCGCAAAGATTGTGTTCTCTCTCCAGCTTGGATTGATCACGTTGAGCGTCGTCACGCCACCTACTGTCAGTAATAACAGTGCACTTGCTGTAATTGCTGTTTTCTTTTTCATCACTATCCCTCACTCCCCTTTAGTAATTCCATCCTTCGAACAAGAAACATCTTTTAATTACTCATACGGTTTCCAAACCCCATCACTTTTTATAAGTGGTGGATTATTCATACCCATTTTCGAAACACTTGGAATACTGTCTTTATTGTCTAATTTAAAATCAATGTACAATACTGTCTCCGGCATGTTATTAAATTTACCCTGTACCGATAAATTATATCCATTGATAGATACGCCATTGCTTACTGGGCCCACTGTTAAAGTATCCCAGTCAAACTGAACAGTTTCTACCTTCGGATACTTTGAGTGAATCCACGCTACGATTTCTTTCTCGTGCGCTTTAAGATAGGCGAGCTGCTTGTCTCTCGCCGTCGCAAAAATCGTGTTCTCTCTCCAGCTTGGATTGATCACGTTGAGCGTCGTTATCCCACCTACTGTCAGTAACAGCAAAGCGCTAGCTGTAATTGCTACTTTCTTTTTCATACCTAAACTCCATTACTCATAATTAATAAGGACTCCATTTTTAAGAATACCCGGAGGATGATTCATCCCCATTCTTGAAATATCTGGCATACTATCAGCATCATCTAAACTAAAGCTGACATAAAGAACAGTTTCTGGGAGATCATTAAACGTACCTTTTACACTTAGTTTGTATCCATTATTGGAAACTCCATTACTAACTGCTCCCACTTGATATGTGTTCCAATCAAACTGGACGGTTTCTACCTTCGGATACTTTGAGTGAATCCATGCAATAATTTCTTTCTCGTGCGCTTTAAGATAGGCAAGCTGCTTGTCCCTTGTAGTCGCAAAAATTGTGTTTTCTCTCCAGCTTGGATTGATCACGTTTAGCGCTGAGACGCCACCGACTGTAAGTAACAAGAGGACGCTGGCTGTAATTGCTGCTTTCTTTTTCATACTCTTCCCACTCTTTTCTTTCAACTAACCTACTCAAAAATATATAGGCCTTTGCCCTTTTTTATGCTCGGAGGATTAATCATTCCAATATCTTTCATATTTGGAATGCTGTCTTCATTGTTAAGGCTAAAATCAATTACCAAAACCGTATCTGGATTATCGTTAAACGTTCCTTTTACGGATAAATTATACCCAACTATTTGAACACCATTGCTAATAGCTCCTACTCGATACGTGTTCCAATCGAAGTTCACAGTGGTAATTTTAGGATGCCTAGAGTGAATCCATGCTACGATTTCTTTTTCGTGCTCTTTCAGCCACGCTAATTGCTTATCTCTTGTCGATGCAAAAATGGTGTTTGCTTTCCAGTCGGGATTCGTTACATTCAAGGCTGTCACTCCACCTAGTGCTAATACTAAGAGCGTACTACCGATTATTGCTGCTTTCTTTTTCATATCTGTACTCCCATCTTTTTTGACGGCTACTCAAAACCATACACTCCACCGTCATCTTTTTTGATACTTGGCGGTTGGTTCATTCTGATTTGCGACATTTTTGGAATGCTGTCTGCTTTTTCCAGTAAGAAATCTACCCAGATTAATGTTTCTGGAATATCATTAAACTTCCCTTCAACCGACAAGTTATATCCAACATTCATTACCCCATTGCTCACGGGGCCAACTTCTAGTGTATTCCAGTCAAACTGCACTGTTTCTACCTTCGGATATTTCGAGTGAATCCATGCCACGATTTGTTTTTCGTGCTCTTTCAGCCACGCCAACTGCTTATCTCTTGCTGTCGCAAAGATTGTATTCTCTCTCCAACTT
>CALJSD010000095.1 GCA_937976325.1 uncultured Carnobacterium sp. | reverse complement strand
CATTATTCCTCAAAAAAGGAAAAGAAGAAGCGTAATCGAAACTAAACGAAGCTTCATAGACCTGGCAGAAATGTCAGGTCTTTCTATTTTTGTAAAAACCTCATCGAGAAAAAAATAACGTAATTAAATTATGAGAGGAGGATAAATGAAATTGTGACTAAATTATGGTATAATTAAGTCACGAAATAAAAGGAGGAATGAATATGAAAATTATTCCGATGAGAGATTTAAAAAACACAGTAGAAGTAGAAAGACAATGCAAAGAAGAACAAGGACCTATTTTTGTGACTAAAAATGGGTATGGGAGATTAGTCGTGATGGATATCGAATATTATGAGAGCACGATTCAAAAAATGGAAGAAGCTCGCCTACTGATTGAAGCACTTGAAGATGTCGAAGAAGGTCGCGTGCTAGATGGGAAAGAGGCACTTCTAAAATTGAGGGAGAAGTATGGAATATGAGTTTGAACTGACCGAAAAAGAGAATAATGATATTGAGGGTATCTCATAAATTGAGAGATGTGAGAAATATCCTTCAACATACAAATTTTAATATCGAAGAGTCTAGTGCTACGCTATTAATTTAGTAAAATATAGGATTAACTTAGAAGATCTGACAGAAATGTCAGGTCTTTTTCTATTCATAAAATATCCTATACGGTTTTTTCACCCGAAAGGACGAAAATTAAATAAAAACTCTATTGTATTCAGGATGTAGGAGGACTATACTAAATCTAGTTAGTGTGTTTTTTAACAAAGTGTATTAGGGGGAATTAGGGTGAAGATTCAATCGAATTGGAAATTGGGTTTGTTAATAGTCGCTTGCGTTTCTTTGGCAGCGTGTGGGGGACATAAGGAAGAGTCAAAGGCGACAACAGAGGAGGTAGCGAAGGTTACAACGGTCGAAACGACGACAGTGGCACCTGCGAAGTTGCCGGATTCGTTGCTACCGTTTAAGAAGGAAAAGCAATTGGTTTTGGGAGACCTTGATAAATTAGAGCGTTCGACATCAGCTCATATTCAGCTGAATATCAAAGATAAACCGAAAGCAAAAAGAGAACCGAAAATCAGTGTAGATCCAGTTGGTTGGCATAATTATAAGATGCCGATTGATGATTCAGGAAGTGGGAAAGAAGCGTGGTTAATGAATCGCGGGCATTTAGTCGGATATCAATTCAGTGGGCTCGATAACGAGTTACGGAATTTAACACCAATGACAGCCTTGTTAAATACAGGTAGCTTGTCCGATAAGGATTCGGCAAACCAAACCGCGATGCTTTTCTATGAGAATAATCTTGCGGATTGGATTAATGCTCATCCGAATGATTGGTTGGATTATAAAGTAACGCCAATTTACGAAGGGGATGAACTGATTCCTCGAAAAATTGAGTTACAGTATGCTGGAATTAAAAGCGATGGAACTCTGATGAAGATTTCTTTTGGAACAAAACAAGAGAACATCGATAAAGACGGCGTGACTCATGTGACTCTTGATAATACTTCGCCAAATGCGAAAATCGACTATGCTACAGGGAATGCGGAGCCATTATTTGCGAAGAAGAAAGTTGAAACAACAGTTGCGCAGACAGAAGCCACTACTGAAGCAACTGTGAATCAAGAAGAACAGCGCACAGTTTATGTAGCTAAAAAAGGAAAATCGGATGTGTATTGGTACAATAAAGGAAATATGCCACACAATACAAATTGGGGTAATGTTGTAGAAATGACAGAAGCACAGGCAAAATGGTTAGGGAAGCGGCATTCCTCTAAGGAATAAAAAAAGAGCACCACACAATTTGTGTGGTGCTCCTTTCGTTTAATCTTCTTTTACTAAATACCCTAATTTGGCGAGAGCATCTTCGATAAAGTCAAGGTCTTGTTGGTTTTCGGCTTCCACTAGATGATAATGCACACCGTCTGTTAAGGACGATAGTGGGCGGAAGTCCGATTGGTG
>CALJSD010000094.1 GCA_937976325.1 uncultured Carnobacterium sp. | reverse complement strand
CTACCAAGCTTCAAACTGACTCTACGGGTTACACCCTAGAGTCAGTAATTCACATTGGTTATGATTCCCTTACGATTACCACTATACATCCGAAGGATTCCTTGTTGTGGAAAGTCTTTTCGCATAGAGGCTTTTTTGTTATGTTTCATTCATTGTACGCAGCATTATCCCTTGGCTTTCTATCATATTAGCCATCCAGTATGGGCATGCACTTCAAAGTTTGTCCGCTGGGAAAGGGAGACGAGGTAGTATGTGCAGTGTCCTAGACATCTTCATAGTAAAGGCTATAAGGGCACCGGGTTGAGCCGAAGTCTCAACTCCTGCCGAACTTCAAAGAGGGGCATTGCGGATAAACCGCAGTGCCCCTCTAATTCATTGCAAAATTATCATAAAAGATAATTTGAAGTGCACCCCAAAAGTTAGACAGAAAATCTAACTTTTGGGGTGTTTTTTTATGAAATTAACTTATGAGGATAAAGTTCAAATTTATGAACTCAGAAAACAAGGAGTTAGCTACGCACGACTTGCAGATACGTTCGGTATAAATGCGAGAAATCTTGTCTATATGATTAAATTGATTGATCGTTATGGTTTAGAGATAGTAAAAAGAGGGAAGAAAATTTATTATCCTCCAGAAATAAAACAAGAAATGATTGATAAAGTCTTACATGAAGGTTTGAGTATAGAAAAAGTTTCTCTTGAATACGGTCTTCCAGGTCCTGCGATGCTTTATAACTGGCTCGCACAATACAAGAAAAATAAGTATACTATTGTTGAGAAAACAAGAGGGAGACTACTTAAGATGGGCCGTAAGCCAAAGAAAAAACCAGAAGAGATGACAGAACTAGAACGCCTTCAGGCTGAAAATGAGTATTTAAGAGCGGAGAATGCCATTCTAAAAAAGTTGAGAGAACTCCGCTTGAAGGAGGAAAAAGAGAAAGAAGAAAGACACAGATTGTCAGAGAGTTAGTGCCAGAGTTTCCTTTAGATATTCTTCTAAAGATTATTAAACTTGCTCGTTCAACTTACTACTATCACTTAAAGCAGCTAAACCTAGAAGATAAGAATCAGGCCGTAAAAAACGAAATAGAAACTATTTATAACGAGCATAAAGGAAATTATGGCTATCGTCGTATTACTCTTGAACTTAGAAACCGTGGTTTCATCGTAAACCATAAAAAGGTACAACGCCTGATGAAAATGTTAGGTCTAAGGGCTCGTATTCGCAGAAAACGTAAGTACTCTTCTTATCATGGAACCGTTGGAAAGAGAGTTGGAAACATTATTCAACGCCAATTTGAAGCTTCAAAACCGATGGAAAAGTGCTATACAGACATTACGGAATTTTCTATCCCAACAAGTAACCAAAAACTATATTTATCACCAATTTTAGATGGTTATAACAGCGAAATTATAGCTTATTCCCTTTCGTCTTCACCAAATTTAGACCAATTAAAAGATATGTTAAAACAAGCTTTTAGAGAAGAACAATACGAGAGTACTATTCTCCACAGTGATCAGGGATGGCAATATCAGCATGAGTTTTATCATAGTTTTTTAGAAGATAAGGGAATTCAGCCATCTATGTCCCGCAAGGGTAATAGTACTGACAATGGCATGATGGAATCGTTCTTTGGCATTCTTAAATCAGAGATGTTTTATGGCTATGAGCAGACATTTAAGTCTATAAAGGAACTTGAGAGGGCAATCGTCGACTATATTGATTATTACAACAACAAACGAATCAAAGTAAAATTAAAAGGACTTAGTCCTGTGCAATACAGAATTAAATCCTTTGCTTAAATTAATTGTCTAACTTTTTGGGGTCAGTACAATTATCATATATGATAATTTCGCCCTTTCGGCTGCAAATCCTTATAGCTTTTACTATAGAGTCTGGGAAGTCCCCCGCTTATTTAATTCTACTCGTGCGCATCTTTTTATTGGAACAAATCCTTTATTTTTGTGAAACCATAGTGGGCAAGTGCTTCAAAGTTTGTCCACCAGGAAAGTCACACGAGGGAGTGTGTGCCCAGCACTCTCTGCATCCTTTCCCTTTCCCCGCCTCCAGAAATACGCTTCACACAGACCGCGCTCACCAATCCATTCAGAACCCACTCAACAATGTTTCATGTACAGGTTTTACGCCGTTTGAATGCGCCAAAATAAAAACACGAAAGCTCCTCGGAGACTATAGTAGTGAGAATAGCGAGTGCAACCGAAGAGAATTACGGACTCTGGAAATTCATTTTCTAGAGTCCGTTTGAAATTCGGTAGGAATTGAGACTTCGGCTCAATCCGGTGCAGCTGTTCTCACTACTATGTAGGCCTCCGAAGGAGCTAGTAGTGTTTTTATTTTATTTAGTAATGCTTACATTCAACGTGCGTAAGAAGCGGTCCATTAAACTGTTGTTGGTTTTGTGCTCCTCCTGAATGGCTTTGGCGAGCGCGACTTTGTCTGTGATGATCCCGTTTACAGGGCTGTCTACGTATTTCTGGAGGGCTTCATCCGTATTAATGGTCCAGACAAACACCTCATGTCCTGTCTCCTGCGCATGCAGTACTGCCAGTTCCTGATAAGAAAAGTCTTCTACCACATAGAAATCCACCTTCGCGTCCCCGAATCCACCAAACTGGATTGGAATCACAAAACCAGTCGTGATTTCCGGTGCTTTTGCCTCGAGTTCTTCCATAACTTTCAAATCAAGGGACATGACCTTGTTTGAATTATCGATGGCGAGCTCTTTGTATTTTGCGATGAAAAGATCCACGTAGTTTGCAGGTTCACCGCCATGTGGCTTGAGCTCGATGACAAGCGGCATGCCGATTTCTTTGGCTGCTCTGAAAAACTCTTCAAAAGTAGGAATGTGGCTCTTGAATCCGTCTTGTTCAATCGGAAGACCACGAACCTCGTCTAGGGTCATGTCTTGCACGCGTTTATTCAGGCCGGCTAATCGTTTCAAGTTGTAGTCGTGCATGACGACAAATTGATTGTCTTTCGTGAGAAGAATATCCATCTCCACCATATTGGCGCCAGCTTCTTTGGCTGCTTTGATGCCTTCAATTGAATTCTCAACAGCCTCGTCAACATAGCCACGGTGCCCGATGATGATAGGGTCATTGGCCGACTCAGTTCTGTATGTGGTGAGTGTTGTGAGAACCCCGCTTCCTATTACAAAGATGAGGGCGGCGGTTGTGACGATGGTACGCTTATGCTTAATTTCTTCGTGGTGATGATACACCTCAAGGGACGCCAACTTATTATCGTGAATGATTTTCGTCATGAAAATAAAAGTGGCAATCTTCGTATACAGGATGATGAATCCTTGAAGCAGTTTTGCGACGGCGAGGACACTACTTAAAAGAAGCGTATTTGAGCCATTTGGGTCTAGGAATTCAACGAGGGCGACACTACCAATCGAGATGAAAATAACAAGAATGGCTAGCACCCCTTCGACGACTGCCGAAATCAGGAGCAGGCGCCAAACGTTTTTCTTCGTCAGCTTCCAACTTGTGATGATATTTTTTGTAAATGGCTGGTCGGTTAGAATCTGAAGCGGAATCGCAAGCGAGCTTCGTGCGTGAAAGTAGAGCAGCACAACGACCAGTCCTAAGTAGAAGAGAGTACCGGCACTCGTCTTAGTGATTTCACCCGTGATAAATTCTGGAATGGTAATCTTTTTAGAAATAAACGTCAGCTCACCGATATTGATGATGGGCAAGAGCGTTAAAAAGTACAGCCAGAACGTAATAAAGTGGCCGTTTAGTAATTGCTTGAGTTCACTAAACGCGTTTTTAATACTACTACGCCATGAAAAATGAATGCCGCGAATTGTTCCGTAAATCATGAAGATGAGAATCGAGAACTCCATGAAGATAAGAAACGCGAACGCCAATAAATAGAGAATCAGTAGCGGGATGGATCCCGGACTCAGCAGGACTGTCTTGAAATTGGCGAAGTTCAAATTGGACTGTCCTGTGATAAAGAGCATGCCTCTAAAAATCAGCGTGAGTAGTCCGAATCCAAACACGGAAATAAAAAATTGTAAGAAAATGGAATTGCGTAAATACATCCAGCTATTTTGCATTAAATTGCCTAATGTAAAGCGGATGGTTTTCCATACGGGGATTTTTTGATTCATAAAGCCTCCGATGTGTAAAAAGTTCGTTAGATTTACCTTAGCACGAACGAAAAAGAAGAGCAAGTTACTCCAAAACAGTATTGAAAAATACTGTAATAGAACTTATAATGGTGAAAGTAATCAAATAATAGAAAAGCTTTTCAGGAGGAAATCATGAAAAAAAGACTGTTAACATTATTCTGTTTAGTAGCAACTGTGTTACTTGCTGCTTGTGGCGTGAAAAAAGTAGATGCTGGTGAATCTATCAAAACAACTTTTACTGGGTTAGATACAAAAGGGGAACTTGTATATCAAGTAGATACTCAAGAGTTAGTAAAAGAGTTCTTAGTCGCAAACCCTAAAGCAGATGCAAAAACAGAAGCAGAAGTTCGTGTTGCTGCAACAAAAGTAAAAGTAACTCCAAGTAAGACAGATGGCTTATCAAACGACGAAGAAATTACTTTCACATTCGCTTCAGATAAAGATGCTGAAAAATACTTTAACCTTCCAAAAGAAACAAAAGTGAAAGTCAGCGGCTTAAAAGAAGCGAAAAAATTAACGGCTGAAGAATTAGCGAAAATTACTTCATTAGAAGTGGAAGGCTATAACAAAGTTGGTCATGCAGATGTTCGTGTGACAGATTCTAAATTGTCATTCTTACGTTTCAAAGTTGAAAACGATGGCGAATTAGAAAATGGAAAAGATGCTAAAATCGTGTTAGACGGTGATTTCACTAGCACATTAGAAAACAGAGGTTATGTATTAGAAGGCGACGGAAGCTTCACTCTTCCTGTTAAAGGCTTGAAGACAGTTGCTGACAAATTTGATGATGTTAAAAACAAAGATGAAGTGTTAGCGAAAGTAAAAGAAGAAATCAACAAACGCTACTCTGATGCAACTGTAACATTCGACAAAACTTACTACCGTGGCGTTTCTAAAAACGTTTCAACAAGCGCATTATCAGACAAATTCGTTACTGGTAACGGAAACTTAGTCATGGTTGTCCAAGTTGAATACAAATACGCTGGTAAACAAGTTTACGCAATCGGATTAACAGATTTAATCACAGATAGCGAAGGCAAAATCGTTCTAAAAGACGCTAAAATCATAAACAAATCATTCGATGACTTCTCAACAGCAGCTCAAAAATTAGAAGCAATCGGTTATACAGAAGTTAAATAATTCAAATAGAGATGGCTTGGAGTACACACTCCAAGCCATTTTTTGAAGTGCACCCCAAAAGTTAGACAGAAAATCTAACTTTTGGGGTGTTTTTCAATAGAATTATATTTTTATGAGGATTAAAAATATATCTAGAATCTAATTGTGGTATAATATTGAATTATAATTTGAATGAAAGAGGTATACGGCATGATTTTAGAAGAATTTGACCCCAACCGACAGGCTATTATTAATCCACAAGACT
>CALJSD010000093.1 GCA_937976325.1 uncultured Carnobacterium sp. | reverse complement strand
GCTGGCAAATCGCGATTGGCTTCGGGCTCTCAATGGGAATCTTGTATGGTCTCATTTTAATCGGACGCGGCAAAAGAACACATCAAAAATTCCTAATTTCATTTGTAGTGATTGAACTACTCTTAAACAGCATCATCACCTTATCCAGACTTGGGTATGTCATGAATTCTGAATTCACGGCGTATCAATCGTCATTAGCAAACTGGTCTACCGTATTACGCCCTGCAGAAAATGAATTTTATCGCAGCGAGAAAACGATGCTTCGTTCGAAAAATGATAGCCTGCAAGTCCCAACGTATGGCGTTTCTCATTTTTCATCAACGTTTGAAAAGGAAACAGAAAAGTTCTTTGATGCGATTGGAGTTCGTCAAGGAACCGCCTATGTCAACTACAGCAATGGCACGCTATTAACGGATGCCTTATTGGGCATTAAGAATACCTTTATCGAAACCACAGACGCCACTTACAACGAGCGCTGGGAACGAAAAGACTTGGAAGATTTCTCAACAATCGCGAGCTTTGACGAAGGACACATTGTCACAAATCCAAACGCTCTCTCAATCGCTTATCCGATGAAAGCTATCTTGAAATCGATGAAGGTGCCAACAAACCATCCGATTACGATGCAAAATCAATTAGCGAATGCTCTTAGTGGAACAACGAGTCCAAAAAACATTTTCACAAAAGTGCCTTATGAGACGACTTTCGAAAATATTAGTGACTCACCTGTTGTGTATCAACGAGTTCAATTAGAGGACAATACTCGATATGGAACGATTACACTCACCTTTACTCCTGAAACCGAAGATCCGATTTACTTAGAAATGTCAGGAACGATGGGCGAAGAAGATTTGGAAATGGCACTAAATGGTGAACCGTATGCCTTTTATCCGGTGCAATCAAAACCCGTTCTTATGAGCATCGCCAAGAACCAAAAAGGTCAACCTCAAACACTTCAAATTCTCGTGAAGTCAGATGGCTTTGAGTTTTCTAAACTAAATCTCTACTCACTAAATACTTCTCTCTTAAACGAGCGATTAGAACAAACAAAAGCACAAGAGTTAAAACTGGAAACTTTCTCTGCTACTCATTTTGCTGGAACAATGGAGGTCTTCGAAAACTCGACTGTTCTTACAACGATTCCATATTCAACTGGATGGAAAGTATGGGTAGACGGCCAAGAAGTAGAAACATATAAGATTTTGGATAGCCTTCTTGGCTTTACTATTTCCAAAGGAACTCACCGAATCGAATATCGTTATACGACTCCATTCTTAATGGAAGGAAGTCTTGTGAGCATTGCTTCTCTTCTACTACTAATCTTTGTTCTATATAAACGCAAAAAGACCGATGCCTCTTAGGAGACATCGGTCTTCGTTATTTTAAAGATTATTTAGCAGCTTCAAAACGACGAGCTACTTCATCCCAGTTTACAACATTCCAGAATGCTGAAATGTAGTCTGGACGACGGTTTTGGTAGTTTAGGTAGTATGCATGTTCCCATACATCTAATCCTAATAATGGAGTTTTACCTTCTGATAGAGGGCTGTCTTGGTTTGGAGTAGAAACAACTTCTAATTTTCCGTTAGAAAGGACTAACCAAGCCCACCCTGAACCAAAGCGAGTTGCTGCTGCTTGCGCGAATGCTGCTTTGAATTCGTCGAAGCTTCCGAATGCTTCGTTGATTGCTGCTAATAAAGCACCTTCTGGAGCTTTTGCACCATCAAGAGATAATTGAGTCCAGAATAAGCTGTGGTTTGCATGTCCGCCACCATTGTTGCGAACTGCTACACGGATGTCTTCAGGAACAGCATTTAAATCGCTAATTAATTCTTCAACTGTTTTTTCGAATAATTCAGGGTGTTTTTCTACCGCTGCGTTTAAATTTGTAACATATGCATTGTGATGTTTGTCATGGTGGATTTCCATTGTACGTGCATCAAAATGTGGTTCTAATGCGTCAAACGCGTATTCTAATTTTGGTAATTCATAAGTCATTACTAAATTCCTCCTAAAATTAAATACAGTTATGAAAACTGTTTCTTTCTTCATTCATCATACCACCCACTAAACAAGATACGCAAAAATTATGCCCACCATCCCAAATCCCCCAAGCGCGTTAATTTATGGTATAATAATCCCGCTACATAGAGAAAGAAAAGAGATGAAAACATGAAATTTACAGATTACGCATTACAGCCTTATTTGCAAAAAGCATTGGCTGACTTAAAATTTACACAACCGACACCTATTCAAGAACGCATCATTCCTCTTTTATTAAAAGGAGAATCTGTGATTGGTCAATCGCAAACGGGTAGCGGAAAAAGCCATAGTTTCCTATTACCACTCATCAACAAAATTGACCCTAGTCGTCAAGAATTGCAACTAGTCATTACGGTTCCAAGTCGAGAACTCGCAGAACAATTAACCGCTGTTGCAGCCCAATTGATTTCATTTAGTGATACAGAAATCTTATTAGAAAAATGTATCGGTGGTACAGATAAAAAACGCCAAGTGGCAAAATTGACACAAACGCAACCACATATCGTGATTGGGACACCTGGTCGTATTTTCGACTTAATGCAAGAGAATGCGCTCTTCGTTCAAACCGTTCAAATGATGGTCGTCGATGAAGCCGATATGACATTTGACTTAGGGTTCTTAGAAACTGTCGATGAAATCGCATCACGTATGCCAGAAAACTTACAAATGTCTGTTTTCTCTGCAACGATCCCAGATAAAATTAAACCATTCTTGAAGAAATACTTGGGCAATCCAAAGGTCATTCAAATCGAGAATACACAACTCGTTTCACCAACGATTAAAAACCAATTGCTGGTGACAAAGGCTCAAAATCCAATGGACGTTCTTCGTCAATTACTTGTGATGGGACACCCTTACCTCGTGCTTATTTTCGTAAATACGAAGCAAAAAGCAGACGAAGTGACAAAAGATCTCCGCAATCATAACTTCAAAGTGGCAACAATTCACGGAGATATTCCTTCAAGAGAACGTCGTCGTGTGATGAAACAAATTCAACAAATGGATTATCAATTCGTTGTCGCAACTGACCTTGCTGCACGTGGAATTGATATCGAAGGCGTTTCTCATGTCATCAACTTAGAAATTCCTGGCGAATTAGAATTCTTTATTCACCGTGTTGGCCGTACTGGACGTAATGGTCTTGAAGGAACAGCTATCACCTTCTACACACCAGACCAAGAGCAAGCCATCCAAACATTAGAAGGAAAAGGCATCTCATTTGAAACGGTTGAATTGAAAAATGGCGAGCTGGTCGAAAGTTATGACCGCTCTCGTCGTGAGAAACGTAAAAATACGCAATCGAAAGACTTGGATCCTCGACTTAAAGGGATGATTAAGAAGGCGAAGAAAAAAGTAAAACCTGGCTACAAGAAAAAACTTGGCCAAGAGATTCGTCAGAAACAGCGTAGACAAAATCGTACAAAAAATAAATAGTAGAGACTACCTTACTTACGAGTAGATTACTTCAAATCCTTACGGATTTCTCTATAATCGCTGTAATGGGGTACCGGTGCAAGCCTTAGTCTTGCACCTTCAAAGCTTCAAAAAGGGAGTAAGGAATCAATTCCTAACTCCCTTTAATTTATCTTTGATACCATCCCCCACTACTGCGATTATAGGATCCGTAAGATTCTTCGTAATCTTAGTTTATTGAATTTATATTCGCAGAACGCCTACGGTCTTTTGTTTTTGTGCTATTAAAAATATCAATGTGCTGCGAAGGATGTTAAAGCCAATCTTATAAATGCCTCGTTATGATGGAAAGAATTCCAAGGGAAAGAGTACTTTCTAACGATATTGATTAGGTGGGGTTACCCTTCGGAACATTACGTTGGTGAATTTATCATATATGGTAATTATCATATATGATAATTTTCAGAATTTGGGCAAAAGAAAAAAGCCGGACAAATTGTCCAGCCGTGGAGTCTTTAGAATTATAATCCTGGTGCTTCGTTGATTGTTGCTGAAAGCATCCAAACTAATTTTTCTAAGGCGCCTTTTGCACCGATGAAGATATCTTGTGTTACATCGTCGCCTTCTTCACCTGTTACTTCGATTCCTTTTTGGTAAAGGTCGATTAAGTAACGGTATCCTACTAATAAATGACGGATGCGGTCTTCCATGCTATCGCTGTAGTTTCCTTTAGCATCGGCAATCTTAGTGTTGTCGGCAAATTCACGTAAAGTTGAATAAGGAGCGCCACCTAATGTGATTAAACGTTCTGAAATTTCATCTAATTGAGCGTCTAACAATTCCATGTGTTGATCCATTAATGGATGCATTGTCATGAAAGTTGCACCGCGCATGTACCAGTGAGCTTGGTGTACGATTACTGATTGTTGGCTTAAATCAGCCACTAATTGATTTAATACTTGTTTTGTTTGTTCTTTTGACATATCCATTACCTCCTGTTTCTAATTTAGAATTATTCTAAACTATGAATATAGTATAGCCCCGTTTTGGAAGGTTGTCAATAGACAGGCACTAAAAAAGTGCAGGAAATTTTCCCTGCACTTTCATCATTATTTTTTCGCTAAATCAGTGATGTAGTCGAAGAAGGCATCGCGGTCGACGTGGTAGACAAGGTCGACTGGACGGCCATTTTCGGCTTTAACGGTACGGCCACGGCTAGCACCAGCAACAATTACGTCACTGTTTACAACCGAACGTTTTACTAGGTTTTCTTTTCCGAATGAAGCCGTCGTTAATACGTCCCATAGGAAGTAAGTTGAGTTCGTTACGTAGTGAGTGAGCGGCGGAACGATGGCGTAACATTGACCTAAGAAATCAACACCTTCGATGGCACGTTCTCTTGCCCAGCGGTCGCGGACATCAAGAGATAATGGCACCATGTTTGTACTTTCAAGCGCCACAAGTTCGATTTGGATGCCTGATTCCCAAACGCGTTTTGCCGCAAATGGATCCCAGTACACGTTCCATTCTGCAGTTCCGTCGTGTTCAGGGTCTTCCACGTTCCCCATATCAAGGAAAGTTCCACCCATCCAGTAAAGTTTACCGATGTTTTCTTCGATAGTTGGGTCTTGGTCCAACGCACGCGCTAAGTCTGTTAATGGTCCTACGAATACAAGGTCCACTTTCTCGTTGGATTCTTTTAAGGCACGGATTAAATCTTCGTGCGCTTTTAATGGTGAATCTTGCACCGTGATTGGTTTATGTTCGTTTAAGATTGGAAGTGCGTCCACTGTGAAGGCATGCATTCTCCACTCTTTCGGGAATGGGTTCACAGGGCGTGAGTCTGAAGAAGCGACTTTCAATTGTTTGTCTTTTTCAGATCCGAACTTATGAATAATCTTCTTGCTGGCTTCCACCGCTGGTAATAAATAGCAGTCTGCTTCGATTACGCCGACCCCTACTAATTCCACGTCTTCCATTTTTAATAGTAAATATAATGATACTAAATCATCTACGCCACCATCGTGGTTTAAATAAACTTTACGCATTTATGAGTTACGCTCCTTTAAAATGGTTTTCTTGCACGCTTTATTATACCTAAAAACGAACGATAAAGAAACTATTTTATTTAACGTTTGGTTTTGTTTTTAGATGAAATCTCAAATCGATTATGGTACACTGTTTCTAATCATTTTTTAATGTAAGGTTGTGATTCAATGAAAAAGAAATTAATAGATATTATCATTATCGGTTTTGCCTTGTTTGCCATCTTCTTCGGCGCGGGTAACCTGATCTTCCCACCTTACCTTGGTGTGACGGCTGGGGAAAACTGGGGAATTGCAACACTTGCATTCTTAATCAGTGACCCACTGTTATCGGTTGTTGCCGTCATGGTCGTTGCCACACTTGGCGGTAGCGCACTCGCGGTCGGACGACGCATTCACCCTGTCTTTGCAGCTGCCTTGAATGCCATCTGCGTCCTTTTAATCGGACCGATTTTTGCCGTTCCACGTACCGGAGCGTCCACACATGAAATTTTCGTACAATCGTATTTCCCAAGCGCACCACAATGGATTACTTCCCTCGTATTCTTCGGGATTGTCCTCTGGATCACGTATCAGGAAAACTCCGTCATGGATGCCATCGGAAAATACTTAACACCGATTCTACTGGTGATTCTCTTCTGTATTTTCGTGGCCGCTATCATCCAACCAGATGCAACATTTGCCCAAACAGACGGAACTGGACTTTTCGCACAAGGATTTAAAGAAGGGTACCAAACCATGGACGTGCTCGGAGCGCCACTCTTAGCCGGAGTCGTGATGAAAGATATTACGCGCCGTGGGTATTTAAATAAAAAAGACCAATTCAGAATGATGTTCGGCGTCGGAATCGTGGCGTTCGTCCTACTTGCGGTCGTGTACTCAACACTGGCATACAGCGGAGCCAGCATGAGCACAGTCATCGACACAACTGCGCAACGTGCCGCAATGCTTACAACAATCGTGAAGAACTTACTCGGTTCTTGGGGACAACTCGCGATGGGACTCGCTGTCTGCTTCGCCTGCCTCACAACTGCGATTGGACTGACAACCACTTGCGGTCAGTATTTCGAAGAAGTGTCTAAAGGAAAAATCTCTTACAAGAAAACGATTCTTGTCACTGTAGCAGTGGAATTCATCATCTCACTTGTCGGCGTGGATTCACTCATTAACCTAGCCGTTCCAGTGTTGACATTCATCTTCCCAATCGTGATTGCTTTGATTCTCTTCTCTGCCTTCGACCAATACATCCCATACGATTGGACATATCTTGGAGCAGTAGTTGGAGCCGGAATCGTCGGCCTCGTACAAGGAATCAACACTCTTTCACAACTGTTAGGCGGAAACCTACTTGGAGACGCAGCCACTTGGATTGGCACCTTCCCACTAGCCACTTACGGACTAGAATGGATTGCCCCAACCTTCGTCGGAGCACTTATCTTCACTATCGCCGCCGCCATCCTAAAACCAAAACAACTCGAATTCGAATAAAAAAACGGAGCCTCACAGCTCCGTTTTTTTTACTATTTGTATAGAATTTTCAAAAAAAATAATGCTCCCACTACAAACTGTAGTATTTTTTCATAAAAAAAGTTTATAATAGTTTCTATGAAGATTATTAAATGACTAAAGGAACTAGGAAAAATATTATTAACGCATTTTTGAGACTGGCTTTTAAATTTCCAAATCAATCGCTTTTTTCGTTTCCTGAGATTGCAACTGAGGCATGTATCGCAAGATAAACAATTTATAAAAAGCATTTTAATAACCCAGAAGAATTAAAATCATATCATTTAACATTACCTAAAGAAATGTTAAATGATATATTTGTGACCATGATTTTAGCAACTATACAAGAACTACTATCTACATATTTTGAATTTTATCTAATATTCTTTCAAAAATCCCCCTAAAGGAGAGGTATCTAAAATGTTCATTCAATATCTTATTAATCAATCTAAAAAACCTAGTGGTATTGTAGGCCAGGTGATTGCGAAAATTTGGACTTCCTATTTTAAAAAGCTTAGCCTTTGGACAATAAAACAAACCACAATTATAGATAATAGTCGAGTTTTAGAAATCGGCTATGGAGGTGGCAGCACCATCAAAAATCTCCTTGCTTTGAATAAGCATCTTGAAATTCATGGCATTGATATTTCTAAGGAATCTTATCAAGTTGCAAAACGAATTAATTCAGATGCTATACAAAATGGTGATGTTCATCTTAGGATTGGAAATGTAGACGCGCTACCTTATCAAAATGACTACTTTGACCTTGTATTTGCCATTCAAACACATATTTTCTGGGATGATTTAAAAAAAGGCTTTCTGGAGATCTATCGGGTCATGTCTAGCCACTCCACTTTAATTATTGCTTGCGAAAAAGAAAAAATAAATTATTATATGCCAGAATATACTGCAACTCATGCATTGAATAATATTTTAAAAAATGTTGGCTTTGCAAAAATTGAAGTGAGGCAGAATCAAAATTGGGTTTTATACATTGTGTATAAAGCTATCAGCGTTGATGCTGATTAATTTATAGTTATTTAATAGAGTTATTTTCTTCCATTTGTCAAGTCTATCAAGGCTTTAAGTAAAGAATGAGATAAGACAGTAGCTATTCTGGCTCTCTGTCAACTGTAGTGGGTGACGAAAAGCTAACATCTAGATAGGTACTGATAGGGAGCCCACTGAGAAAGTCATCAATCGATGGCT
>CALJSD010000092.1 GCA_937976325.1 uncultured Carnobacterium sp. | reverse complement strand
TCTTACAGACCGCTTACGGCTAAACTGCGAACCGTCATCGCCTATAAGCGCCTTTCCTCACATCCTATAGTTGAACTCGAAAAGGCAGAAACGACGTCCACTTCGACAAATAGCCGCACGACTGCGAGCAGTCCCTTGCGTTATTTGTCTCCAGTGATTCGTTTCTTAACGCCTTTTCTCGTATCCTTTTATTTGATATACAGCGTATCGCCTTTTAATACGAATGTTGTATCTTCAGTGATAGTTTCACCTGTTAAGACTAAGACGTCTTTACCGTTTTTTGTTTCATCAACAACTCGATATTCACCGTCTTTTTTAACAACTAGTGCATTATATTTTAAATTCTTGTCTTCTTCTGTAGTAGGAATTACAAGCGCTTCTGTTACTCCTGTTAATTCAACTGCTTTTGAAAAATCATTATCTTTAACGATATAGAATTTACCACCTGTTTTGACAATGTTGTATCCATCATCGATAGCTTTATTCATCTCAGCATTCTTCAACTCTTCTGATTCTGTTGTTGAAATTTTGTCTTTAGCACTATCCGCAGCTTGTTTAATTTTAGCAGCAGCTTCGTTTATTTTATTCTGGCTATCTTGCATCGCTTGTTGAACCACTTGAGAATTTTTCACTTGTTCTTGTTGCGCTCTTTGACGCTCCTGTCTTGCTTGATAACGTTGGAAACGTAAAAATGCAAATACTAAAACAATCACAACTGTGATAATCCCACTTAAAATACGACGTCCTTTATTCTCCACTTATATTCACTCCTCTAATAAGATATGTTTATTCTATCATAAACCTGCTCCGTTGCCTATTCTTGGAGCAACAAAAAAGCACTTCGGCATTGCTACCAAAGTGCTCAATTTTATAAATGATCTGTTCCAGGCGTTTCGACCGTCTGTGCAGAAGTTGTTTCTGTTGGTGTAGGATCTGGTGTATAAGTCTCAATCTTCGTTAAATCAACGGTTGCTGTCTTAGACCCATCACTCCATGGAATTTCATATGCTCTTCCTGAATAGACCCAATTTTGTTTCCCTGCTTCTTGGTCTTTTGCAGATTGATCTAATTGCGTCTTCATCCACTCTGTAGCTTGGTCTAATGTCGCAAACTCTTGACCCGTATTCCCTAACGGTTTCAAGCGTTTCGGTGGTGTTGCTACTGTTTCTGAACTTGAAGTAACTGTAGGAACTTCAGTTGGAGTTGCCTCTCTTGTTTGAGGGCCATTTTCCGACTCTTCTCTTCTGTGCTCTTGACTTGGAGTTACCTGTGCAACATTTCCTTGAACCTCTCGTGTGTCCTTTTCTTCAGTAACCACTTGTTTTTCCGTGGTTACCGTTTCAGTTGTTGGAGCTTGAGTGGTCTCTTGCTTTTTTTCGGCGATTTCTTTCTTTTCAGTATTACTTGAAGGGGTTGACGAACTTGCTGGTGCACTTGTTTGCACTTCTACGACTTGAGTCACTTTTTGCATCGGACTCATTGCCTGTGAAATACCATAAACACCTGCTAGCATCGCTAAAGATAGGCCTAGCGTTATTCCCAATTGACTCGCTAATCCTAATGACTTAAAACCTTCTTGTAATTTTGCTAAAAATGCTTTCATCGTCCATCCCCTTTCTCCTTTTATTTTTATTCAAACTATTATACCATATTTTTTCATATTTGTAGAATGAAAAAAGTATGATATCACAAATATAACTGTAATTGCAATACTCAAAGGGCCAATTTTTGAAAATTTAACTTTTGAAAAAATTCACAATTTTTTCCATATACTTTTATGCACTTACATTATATATGAAAGTTATTTCAATTGCCAGACAATTCCACCACAAAGGCTTGCCATGGAGAAAGCTTGTAAGCGTGTAAATCTGTAATTTCATCCTTTGTATTTGCCACTAAAACCTTATTAAATCGGGCATTTACAGAAATTTCATTATAGGAATCGGATAAATTCACGACCGTCAACCATCTTTCTTCCCCAAGCGTGCGATAATATGCAAATACATTAGAATGAGTCTCAAGTAGCTCATAATCGCCCCACACCACGATTAGTTGTTCTTTTCTAAGCTGAATCAATTTTTGATACGTATGGAATACAGAGTCCGGATCTTGGAGTTCTGCCTCTACGTTAATCTCTTTGTAATTTGGATTGAGGGCTAACCAAGGTGTCCCCGTCGTAAATCCACCATTTGCTTCGGCAGTCCACGGAATTGGTCTACGCGCATTGTCTCTACCCTTCGCGTTAAGCGACTCCATAATCGACTCAACGCTAAATCCTCTAGCGATACGATCATGATACATATTAATTGACTCGATATCATCCAACTCTTCGATGCTAGAAACTGGCGTATTCGTCAACCCTAGCTCTTCGCCTTGATAAATATAAGGAGTCCCTTTCATCATATGAAGCAGAATTGCGAAGGCTTTAGCGCTACGAACACGATACTCCTTGTCGTTTCCCCACCGTGACACAATTCTTGGTAAATCATGGTTGTTCCAGAATAGTGAATTCCAACCTTCGTTTCCAAGTTCCGTTTGCCATTTTGAAAGAACCGCCTTTAATTCACTTACATCGAGCGGTTTAAGGTCCCACTTCTCTTTCCCTGGCTCATTATCTAGGAGTGAATGTTCAAATTGGAAGACCATCGATAATTCATGACGTTCTGGGTTTGAATAGAGTTTCGCGATTTCTGGTGTCGCTCCCCATGTTTCCCCAACCGTCAATAAATCTTTATCTCCGAAGGTCGCCTTATTCATTTCTTGTAAATATTCATGCAATTTTGGTCCGTTTGAAGTAATCCCTTCTAATGGAATTTTCCCAATTAAATCAATTACGTCCATACGGAATCCGCCAACACCCTTGTCAATCCAGAAATTCATCATGTCATAAACTTCATGACGCACTTTTTCATTTTCCCAGTTCAAATCAGGTTGTCTTTGACTAAATAAATGCAAGAAATATTGACCACTGGCTTCATCGTATCTCCATGCACTACCTAAAAAGACTGACTGTAAATCTGTGGGTGCTCCGCCATCTTCAGCAGGGTCCGCCCACACATAGTAATCACGGTACGGATTGTCTTTTCCTTTTCTTGACTCGATAAACCAATGATGTTCATCAGACGTATGGTTCACGACAAGGTCCATCACAATTTTAATCTCGCGTTTATCGGCTTCGGCAATCAATTCTTCCATATCTGCCATCGTTCCGAACTCGTCCATGATATCTTCATAGTCCGAGATATCATAGCCATTATCATCATTTGGCGACTTGTATACTGGAGAGAGCCAAATCGCTCCAATTCCCAGCGTGTGTAAATAATCGAGCTTCTCGATAATCCCTCTTAAATCGCCAATCCCATCTCCGTTTGAATCCTTAAAACTACGTGGATAAATTTGATAAACGACAACTTCTTGCCACCAATGTTTTTCCATAACAATCTCTCTTTTCTATTGCGATAGTGATTACACCTCCATGATAGCCCTAAATCCGCATAAATACTATATATTTTTCGAATACTATTCCATTAAATTTGTATGACAAAGACTAAAGAAAAGCAGAGAAAAAAACAGAAATTCTGTTCTTTCTCCGCTTCTTAAATAAATCCTGCAAAAATTTGTGCGCCGACTAATGTGATAATCCCTGAAATCACAATAGATAAGCCGCTCATCGCACCTTCGACTTCTCCTAATTGCATCGCACGCGCTGTTCCAATCGCATGGGAAGATGTTCCAATCGCAATCCCTTTCGCAACAGGATGCGTAATGCCTGTAAGCTTACAGATGATTTCACAAAACATATTTCCTAGAACCCCTGTAAGGATAATCACTGCTACCGTAATCGTCACATATCCACCTGACTCTTGAGACAACCCCATCCCAATGGCAGTCGTAATCGATTTTGGCAATAAGGTCACGTACTATTCGTGCGTTAATTGGAAAACGAATGATAACACCCAAACCGTGCATAGGCTCGTCAACACCCCGGCAGTAACCCCTGCAAAGATGGCTCCTTTATGCTTTTTCAATTGCTCGATTTGTTGATACAACGGAATCGCTAAGCAGACCGTCGCGGGCGTCAAGAGATAGCTCAAGTTATCCGCACTCGCATAATAGCTATCGTAGTCGATATTAAAGATATTCAATACGATAATGACGAAAATAATCGCTACAAGTAGCGGATTGAAGATTGGCCACTTATAACGGTCACGTAAAAATACGCCGATTTCAAAACCGATAATACTAATCACGAGCCCGATTGTCGCTGTATTAAGAACGAGTTGATTCACCATCTTGGGCTCCTTTCTCGAGGACGTATTGCGTTACTTTTCCCGAAACAATCATCACTACAAATGTTGTAATAATCGTGATGATAGATACTGGTACAATAATACGATGCAATTGATCCCACGATTCGATAATTCCAACGGCTGCTGGAATAAACATTAACGACATAATCTCGATTAAAAACGTTCCTGCTTGATATACTTTTTCAATTTTAACAACACCCGTCATTAATAACGCCATCATCAAAGCCAGCCCATAGATACTTGCTGGAATCGGAAGAGGGATGTAATATTTCATGATTTCACCGATACAGGTCACAATCATAATCCAGCCAAACTGCTTAAAATATTTCATTAGATCTCCTTTAGTAAAAAAGCACCCTCTTCAAGCCGTGCTCGAATCGCGTGTAGGTCTCATTGTTTGGATTAAATTCGGTCTGGAAAAGCTCTCTCTTCCAACTTGCCCTCATAGTATATTCAAATGTACGGAAAGTCAACTAGAATCCTGTGAACATTTGTTACTTTTAGTGTTCTAAATCTGGCCTGTTTACTTGAATCACTTTTCGGAATTATCATAAAAGATAATTATCATATATGATAATTGCGGTTAAACAAAAAAACACCCCGTCTAAGGCGAACCTTAAACGGGGCACTAAATTCAATATTAGTCTAAGTTTTTCATTGTTGGGAATAATAGGACATTACGGATTGATTGGCTGTTTGTAAGTAACATAACTAAACGGTCAATTCCGATACCTACCCCACCCGTTGGAGATAAACCATATTCCAACGCTTGGATGAAGTCTTCATCATGTGGATGCGCTTCGTCGTTCCCAGCAGATTTTTCTTCTACTTGTTTCATGAAACGTTCACGTTGATCGATTGGGTCTGTTAACTCCGTGAAGCCATTTCCGTACTCTTTTGTACAGATGAAGCATTCGAAACGATCTGTGAAGCGTGGGTCTTCATCATTTTTACGAGCTAATGGAGATACTTCCACTGGATGTCCGTAGATGAATGTTGGTTGGATTAATGTTTCTTCAACGAATGTTTCGAAGAATTCGTTCACGACATGTCCGAATGTCATTGAATCTTCGACTTTCACGCCTTTTTCTTTCGCGATAGCGCGTGCTTCTTCGTCTGTCATATGCGGCCAGAAGTCAACACCTGTTACTTCTTTAATCGCATCTACCATATGAATTCTCTTCCATGGAGCTTTTAATTCCACTTCATGTTCGCCGTAAGGAACTAATGTTGTTCCTAATACTCTCTTGGCAACGTCTGAGATGATTCCTTCTGTTAAATCCATGACATCTTTGTAGTCTGTGTAAGCTGTATAGATTTCGATTGAAGTAAATTCAGGGTTGTGAGTTGTATCAATACCTTCGTTACGGAACACACGTCCGATTTCGTATACGCGTTCCATCCCACCTACTACTAAACGTTTTAAATGTAATTCAGTAGCGATACGCATGTATAATTCCATGTCTAACGCATTGTGGTGTGTGATAAATGGACGAGCATTTGCCCCACCCGCTAATGTGTGTAGTACTGGAGTTTCAACTTCTAAGTAATCACGTTCGTCTAAGTAACGACGGATTTCACGGATGATTTTACTACGTGTTACGAAACGGTCAAAGCTTTCGCGGTTACTGATTAAGTCTAAGTAACGTTGACGATATTGTTGTTCTACGTTTGTTAATCCGTGATATTTATCAGGAAGTGGACGAAGCGCTTTTGTTAAATGAACGAATTGTTGCGCTTTAACAGATAATTCACCAGTGTTTGTCACCATAACAGTTCCAACAACACCAACGATGTCCCCTAAGTCTGCTTTTGTGAAAAGTTCGTACGCATCATCTCCAACAGCATCTTTACGTACGTAAATTTGGATTTGGCCTTTGCCGTCTTGGATGTGGGCAAAACCAGCTTTCCCTTTTCCACGTTTTGTCATCAACCGTCCAGCAATTTGAACAGTTACAGGTTCTTGTTCAGCAAGAGATTCCTTAGTAGCTCCTTCAAATTGTTTGTGGATTTCTTCAGTTGTATTTTTTTGTTTGAATCCAGTACCGAAAGGATCGATTCCTTTTTCGCGTAATTGATTCATTTTTTCACGACGAACTTGTAATTGGTCATTTAATGTTTCTTGTGTTTCTACTTCGAAAGACACGTTTGTTCCTCCTTTGAACGATGCTTGTTCTTCATAACTCTCCTTATTGTACCAAAAGAAGAGGCTTTATTGAAAGTATTTCAAGGCTTTTTGCTTAAATTTCTGCCAAGCGTTGTTTTTGACGTTCTTCACGCTCTAAATGTTCTACCACGAATTGGTCTAATAACGCTTCTACGGTTTGTAAATTCTCAGCTTCATTAATGGCTACTTTTGTTTTAGAGGCACGTGGCACTCCTTTTAAGTAATAGCCTGCAAGCTTACGGAATTCTTTCGTTGCGACTGCTTCGCCTTTAAGGTTTGCAAGTCGTTGTAAGTGTAATTTTGCAATTTCGATTTTCTCTGGAACGGTATTTTCAGGAAGCAATTCTCCTGTTTCTAAATAATGAACCGTTTGACGAATCATCCAAGGGTTCGCTAAGGCTGCACGTCCAATCATAACGCCATCCACGCCTGCAATATCAATCATGCGTTTAGCATCTTCTGGGCTACGAACGTCCCCGTTTCCGATTAAAGGAATGCGCGTTAAGTTCTTCTTCACTTCACCAAGGATTTCCCAGTCGGCTTTTCCGTCATACATTTGAACACGAGTACGGCCATGCATCGCAACGGCACTAGCACCCGCACGTTCTGCAGCAAGGGCATTCTCCACCGCATATAAATGCTCGTGGTCCCATCCTGTACGCATCTTCACGGTTACAGGTTTATCCACTGCGTCTACTACTGCCGCAACCATTTCGTATACTTTATTTGGGTCTAGTAACCATTTCGCGCCGGCTTCTGCCTTAATCACTTTGTTTACAGGGCATCCCATGTTGATGTCGATAATCGCCGCTTCTGTATTTTCAGCTACGTATTTCGCAGCCTCCACTAAAGTATCTTTGTTCCCACCCATGATTTGAACGCTGAGTGGATACTCGTTTGGCTCGATATGAAGCATGCTTAATGTTTTCTCATTACGAAATTGAATCCCTTTGTCGCTGATCATTTCGCAAACCACTAAACCGGCACCGAATTCTTTCACAGTGACACGGAAAGCAGAGTTCGAAATCCCAGCCATCGGGGCCACAACTACGCTATTATCAATTTGAATATCTCCAATTTTGAAACTCATCTTAATCTCCTTTTTCAATCTTTGAATCGTCTATCAAGTGAACGACTTTTTCTAACTCAATCGAAAAGCACGAGCTGCATCACCAATAGTGAGTGCGACTCGTGCGCTAAGTTCACTTATTTCTTGCCGGATTATTGTACCATAACCCGAGCTTTCTTGCATTTGATTCCCCTTAATAAAAGAGTCTCATTGAAAGCAGCCAGAACATAATGAGGAATCCGCCTGTTAAGAACAACTGCCATCCCGTTTCTTTCAGTGTTTTTAGTTCAAACGAAATCCAACCAAACAATGAGAAACTGAGAAGGAACCCCACTGCCGCCACTGCTATAATAGACAGCATCACAAGGAGTAGTTGTTCCCCTGCTAAGAAAAAGTGGTACGTTCCTAACATCGCCACAAAGAAAAGGGCCCACGAAATCCACATCAAGACAGTAGCGACTTTATGCATTTTTACTAACCCAGGTTGTTTCTCCAAACGTTGTGTTTCCATAAAATTATTCCTTCTAAACCTTTTTATCCCAATCTAATTACTCCATTGAAGACCAATAACAAAAAGGTGACCCAAGTGCCTGTGAGCAGTAGTTGCCACCAAGTGTCTTTAACCGATTTTTCTTCGAGTGCAATGAAAACGTACATCATGAAACTGATAAATGTCATGATCATGAGAATCGGCATGATGAAGATGGCAATCAACAGTCCTCCTGGGACACCACGACTGGTCATGAAAATCCATTGTGGCACTAATCCAAGCCACATCAAGACCTCTGCAATACTTTTTGCTTTCTCTAGTTTCATGAAAACCCTCCAACAATTATCGAATATTTTGTTTCTGAATTTGTTTGGCAAGCGATTTTGGGGCCAGCGATAATAAACAAATGCAAATTCCAAATAGGAACACCACCAAACCAATCACTTCAATAATACTATTGAACTGCGAAAACACTCCAATCATGAGCGCCAATATGATGGCAGAAAAACCAACCTTGCGAACAGCCTTTGCGGTTGCTCTGTAATAGTCTTCAATCGTTTCAGGAGTAGCCGATGTATATTGCAACTTCACAAGTTCCTGATGAGTTTTTCTCCAATAATTCATCCCCATCCAGAAGAATCCGCCGATGGTCATCGCTGAAAATAGCACTAAAATAGTTGCTCCGATTTCGTCCATATTTTCAATAGTTTTAAAAGATGAATCCATCTCTTCAAACGTCAGCAGTGTAACCACCGAACAAATAAATGAGATAAGGGTAAACCACCCTGCTTTGTTTGACACTTTTTGTTCCATACGAACCTCCTATGTTAGATTTAGTATAAACAAAAATGAGCCGAGACTATAGCCTCGGCTCATTTATTTTAACAATTCTTTATTAATCTAAAATAGTAAATTTCTCGATAAACAACGGACTCACTGAGCGGTTTTCGTGAATACGACGAATTGCTTCCGCCATTAATTGGTCTACGCTGATTTGAACAATCTTACCACCTGTTTTTTCTTCAGGAACTTCGATTGAGTCTGTTACAACTACTTCTTTAATCACTGAGTCGTTAAAACGGTCTAATGCTGGACCAGATAATACAGCGTGCGTACAGCAAGCGTACACTTCTTCAGCACCTGCATCTTTAATCGCTTGTGCAGCAAGAGTGATTGTTCCAGCTGTATCAATCATATCGTCGATTAATACGGCAACTTTTCCTTTTACTTCACCGATGATGTTCATGACTTCTGCCACGTTTGCTTTTGGACGACGTTTATCAACAATCGCGATAGGTGCGTGTAAGAACTCAGCCATTTTACGAGCACGAGTTACCCCACCGTGGTCAGGAGATACAACAACGATATCTTTATCTTTGAAGTTGTTTTCTAAGAAGTGGTTCGCAAGAAGTGGAGCTCCTAATAAGTGGTCCACTGGAATGTCGAAGAACCCTTGAATTTGGGCAGCGTGTAAATCAAGTGTTAACACACGGTCTGCACCTGCTTGAGTAATCATGTTTGCAACTAATTTTGCTGTGATTGGTTCACGAGATTGTGCTTTACGGTCTTGACGAGCGTATCCATAGTAAGGAATAACAATGTTAATTGTTTTTGCACTCGCACGGCGTAATGCATCCACCATGATTAATAACTCCATTAAGTTATCATTTACTGGATAAGAAGTTGATTGAACGATATACACATGGCAACCACGTACACTTTCATCGATATTGATTTTAATCTCACCATCGCTGAACTGAGTAACAGATACTTGACCAAGTTCTAAACCAATTTCCTCTGCAATTTTTGCAGCCAAAGGACGATTTGAGCTTAAAGCGAATATTTTTAAATTAGGATCGGAATAATGTTCCACAATGATAACCCCCGAAGAATTTTATTTTTGTTTTT
>CALJSD010000091.1 GCA_937976325.1 uncultured Carnobacterium sp. | reverse complement strand
GTTATAAAAATTTATCAAAAGGGTATTTCACCGTATTTAGGAAGAAGATGCAGATTTTATCCAACTTGTTCAGAATATTCACGACAGGCAATTACAAAATATGGAGCAATAAAAGGGAGTTACCTAACCATAAAAAGATTATTAAAATGTCATCCTTTTCATAAGGGTGGATATGATCCGTTAAAATAAAATGAAAAATTTTAAGTTATTCTAATTAGAGTTTATAACTTTAACTAAAAAAAAGTTTCATGTAAAAAATACAAAAGATAGCTTATTATAAAAATGGAGGAAATTATACATGTTTAAAATACAAGCACTAGTCGATTTTGTCGTACATATTTTAAATGCGATATACGGTGTTGTAGGAAATTATGGAATAGCAATAATAATTGTTACAATTTTAATGAGAATAATTGTATTTCCGTTGACATTGAAACAGGAAAAGTCAATGAAAAAAATGAGGGATTTACAACCTGAAATTGAGAAAATAAAAGAGAAATATATTGTATGCGAGGACAATAAAAGACATGGTAACGGTCCGGCAAAGTATATAAAACTTGAAGGTTTTAAAGGTTCAATAGTCCCAGCCGAAAACAAATACTGGTTATTCGACGTGAACGGTACGATGAGCCCTGTCGGTGCAAAAGAAGTCATCTTAAAAGCAGGCGACGTCATCGACTGGAAACTCAATAAACTTCAATAGTCCTATGGCAAATTCAACTCGAAAAATCACCCTTATCGCCCTACTATCCGCCTTTTGCGTGATTGGTAGACTCGGCCTCCTCTCGCTTCCGAATGTTCAACCGATTACCGTTGTGGTCATTTGGATTACGCTAGAACTTGGACTTTTCTATGGTGTTGCTATCGGGAGCATCTCCATATTGATTTCCAACCTTTTAGTAGGAATGGGGCTGTGGACACTCTATCAGATGGTCAGTTTTGCCCTCGTCTGCGCTTGTGCATTACTTCTTCGTCCACTATGGCGAAAAAGACAACAATTCCCACTCCTAGCTTGGATTCTTTTTCCAATTTTTGCAGGATTGATGGGCTACTTATACGGCTTTATCATCTCGATTTTCTGGGTATACAGCATGCCAGGTTTGAACTTTTGGATTTACTACTTAAACGGCATTCTATTCGATACGTATCACGCCATCGGAAACATCGTCTTCTGGATCATATTGATTCCACTCTTCGAAAAGTTAAATCCATTCAAAATGCTACGAAAATAATAACAGACTTAAAATCACTCTTGTAAAAGAATGGTTTTAAGCCTGTTTCTTTATAAATGATGACGTAAAATCTTTACGGATATCTTTATAGTAGTGATAATGGGGATCCCTATTAATTCTTTTCCGGATTTCGAATAAATTCCCAAATCTTAGACACGTCGTCTAAACTCCTTGACACTTTTGTATTGACATCCACTGTTCCTTCTGCGTCATAAACATTGTGCACTCCGTACAGAACAATTTCATTTTTTGTATTTACATATACTAATTTTAGATTGATAATCCTGTCTTCTTTCGAGTCTCCTGGATAATTAACGTACAGCACCTGTTTGATATCTTTAGGATAATGATTATAGAGCTGCTCTATCTTCGGATCATCCTTATCAAACTTTACTCCGGTCCCTGCATAATACGAGATCGTATTATTCTCAAGAAGCACGGTATTTGCTATATCTTTTTGCAAATTGATTTGTAACTTTGGAGCCATCTTAACGATACCTTTAGTATTCCAAAGATATACAACATCCTGTTTATCAATAAAATAACTACCTTGAATATCTTTCACATTATCCATTATCTTTGTAAATTCCCCGTCATACTGCTTAAAATAAACAGTTCCGTCCTTCGTTAACGTAAAGAATCTCCAAGCTGAATCTCCCATCGATGATACTTTGACGACATCTTTAACATCTTCAATTTTCGTTAATTCTTTGAAATCTTTGTCGAATCCATTATATGGTTTTATCCCATAAGCATACAAGTAACCATCCTTATCAACTGCTAAGAGTCCCATTTGAGTTCCAGATGCCATAACGATATTGCTACCGATTTTTTTCGGTTCGCCACCTTCTCCGATATACAAATCGTTATTATTATCAATCCAAACTTCTGAAGATACTACTTGTTTCACATTTTCAATATATTTCGTTAGAGATTCGGTAAATTTATCGTAATTCTCCATTTGAACGCCTCTACCAATATAATAGACGTTCCCTTTATTAGACAGTACCTTTATTCCCTGGGGTGTTAAATCATACTGTGCGACTTCTTCTGCTCCAAGGTTTCCACATGCAGCAAAAATAACTACACACACCAACGCTAGAAGCATCCCTAAAATTCTTTTTGTTTTTCTCATTGTCATACTCCTTTTTTGATAATTTTCAAATGACGATTACTTATTTTAGTTGATAATTCAAAATGTCTTTTTCTAATTTTTGGATAGGATATTGCGCCTTCACTTTTATTTTTGTATTGTTACATCCAGCGTAGCCTTGCACGACATCCACTTGTGGAATAACCACCCAATCTCCCAGAACCTCTCGCGCGCCTTCTGTGTTTTCATCCAAAATGCACACAAAGCGGTATTCTCTCTCGTGTTGCCACTCTTTGAATTTTGCAAAGGTCGCCTTAATATAAAAATTCAGATTCGAATACGAGAATTGATTGCTATTGCTTCTCGTATTCGGACGTTTATCAATATATTCCACAGGGCCGTATACACAGAGTCCGTCTACCTTCAAGGAATGAATTTTGTCCAAAAGGCTCGCATATGAATACTCCAGCGCATACCCTGCGTGGCTATTGGCGTAATAAGACCACATTAAAATATTATCTGCAGCATGCGTAAAGCAAAATACTCGGAAGAAATCCATCATCGAATGGCCGTCCGCGTAGTAGCAATTACAGTCAAACGGGTCGTTGAAATGCTTCGGATGGCTAAACGACACATTCCCTTCCACCACCTGATAGGGATTCTTCTCAATTGTTTCCTTGGCATAGTACTTCACAAAAACTTGTCGTTCTTCTTGAATCGCTGCTTCTGCCTTTTTAAAATACGTCTCAACGTCTTCTTTAAATACCCCTTGAAACTGCTCGACTAACTGATCTGGTGCAAGAAAGCCCAATCGGATATTCTTGGCGAGCTGGTCATTGAATCCTTTATCCGCCCTTTCTACGTCAAATCCTTTCGGAATCTTCGCATTCGCATTTTGAATATACACAATCTTTTTACACTCTAGGTCAGCCGGTTCTTTCGTCGGTTGTTTAAACAGTGAGATAAATACTTTCTCTTTTGTCTTGCGGTCGGCTACTAAAAAACAATTACTATCTAAGAAGGATTCCACCAAGCGGTACTCTTTATGCGTTTGTAAAAATGTCGCCTTAGCAATCAAATAACGATACAGCTCAATGTCCTCTTTTAAAATAATTTTCAATAAGCCCACCTCCTCACTAAAAGTATATCACTTCTTTTTGCTAGTTTAAATATCCTCATAAAACCA
>CALJSD010000090.1 GCA_937976325.1 uncultured Carnobacterium sp. | reverse complement strand
TAAAAATTGACAGTTGGGACCAATCATAGCATTGTCACCGATGGTTATAGGACAAACATCTAGCATAGTTAAATTCCAATTGGAATAAAAATTTTCTCCCAGATGAATATTGACCCCGTAATCTACTACCAATCGAGGATTGACATAAAGATTTTCACCAGTTGAACCAAACCAACCTTTGATGATTTCCATACCTTTTACCGGATCAACTTCTTCATTAAAAGCTGCTTGCTTTTGTCGCGCTGTTTGCGCTAAGGAACGGAGTTCTGGATCAAACGGGTGATAGGGTTCCCCCGCAATCATTTTTTGGTATTCAGTTTTCATATTTTGACATCCTTGTTTATTTTAGATGATTGTAGCATAGTTCTATCCTTAATACAAGCATCAAAAAAACTAGTGCATCGCACGATGCACTAGTTTCTTATTAGAAAGTTGACTTTTATCAATACTTTACAGAGTTGATTAGTCTTCTTTCTTTTTACGAGCCATAAGTCCGAATCCACTCAAGATACCTACTAAACCAAGGGCAGCAAGACCAGCATGGTCTTTAGTACCAGTATTTGGCAACTGAGGAGTAGTTGTCTTAGCTCCTGTTTCAGTTACTGGAGCTGATTTACTTGGTGTTTCTGGAGCTTGGATTGGTTTTGGTTCTGGTGTCGGAACTGGATCTGGCGTTGGTTTCGAGTCTGGTGTCGGCACTGGATCTGGAGTTGGCTCTGGATTTGGAGTTGGCTCTGGATTTGGAGCTGGCTCTTCAGTTTCTTTAATTTCTTTCAAGCCTTCTACCAATTTATTAAGTCCGTTTGGAGTTAATAAGTTATGTTCTGCAAGACCATTCTTGTATGCTTCTACAGCTGCCAAGTATTCTTTTGCATCTTGACGGTCAATCTTACGAACACGTTCTACTTCAGCGTTGTATGCTGCTTCGTCTAATGGTTTATCTTCTTCAATTGGAAGAACAAAGCGTAATTCCGCTGCTGAAATATGTCCTGGATCACCATAAGTTTCGTTACCAGTAAAGATTGCTTTCTTCACTTTGATTGGAGCATCGAAGTTAATCACTTTTGTCTTCGCATTATTTGCCCAACCAGTAAAACTGAAGTTATGTTCTTGTCCTTTTTCATCGATCACTGTGAGGCTACCGCTCATCACACGTCCGTTTGGACCTGAAGGACGAGGAACATATTCAAAGCGAGTTGATTCCATCGGATTATTGAACTCTACTGTTAATGGTTTTCCTAAGCTATTCACTCCATAAGGTGTATGCCATAAAGTATTTGTATTGCCATCAAATGCATACCATACATTATCTGCTTCTTCATAAGGAGCATCAAGATCATGGATATCGTCCCAATCTGGAGCGCTACGTTTCACCGCAAGTTTTTCTTTAGCCTCGTTAACGCGTTCTACAAGAGCTTTAGCATCATCCACACTAATATCATCGTCTGCTTCTAATAAAGCTGCTACAGCGTCTTTATAAGCATTTAATGAATCTTGTTTGTAGTTGCCATTTACGATTGGAGTATTCTTTTCGTATGCTTCATCGATGATCATCTTACCAGTTAACTTAATTTCTTCAATTTCAAGGTTATCTAACATAAAGTCTTTATAACCTTTGAAGTTGATTTCATTGTTATCTGTATCTCCTTTCGTATCGGCACCACGCGCATTTGAGTAAATACCAATCCAAGTGTTTCCACCTTTTTCACCAGTAACATAGAAGCTTACTTTCTTAGGAGTTGATGAATTTTCCCAAGTGTTTTCTAAGTCGTATTTCGTTAATTTACTACGACGAGAATTTTCGCCATTACCGATAACGAATGAGTATGCTCCATTTGAACCTGCTTCATAATCGAAGGTTACTTTATAAGTCTTACCTTCTTCGAAGCGGAAGTTTTGTGGAATTGTTTGGTAAACGAGTTTGTCATATCCTGATAAACCGTTTGTCTTCAATGACCAGTTGCCTTCGATAACATCGTTGACTTTCTTACCATTCCATCCACGTTGAGTATATGGTTCGTGTTTTTCAGATAAGTGAGTACGGTTATCTTGTACGCCTTCAACATCGCCGACTACGAATGGGAAGATACCTTGAGGCACTTCTTCAAAGTCTTGTTTGAATTTACCATTTCCTGTATCGTGTTTTTCGTTGTACATTACAGATTGGTTTTCAAATACACGAATTTCATCGAAGTAAGTTGCTGCTGCATCTGCATCACGTCCAAGTTCTAATGTCACATTAGAAACATCTTCGCCTGTTGTGAAGTATACATACATGTTTTGGAAGTAACTTGTATTATCCACTGTCGCATTCTTCTTAAGTGTGTTATGCGCATGTGCTTGTACATAGTTCTTCGCGATTGATTTATTTGTGTAGTTAGAAATCACTTTGTCGCCTACACGGATTGTGATATCTGCACGTGCATCGCTTCGGTTATCTACACCTACATAAACAGCATATCTTGTATTTGGTTTCAAGTCTGTTAAGCGTTGTTTCAATGTCACACGTTCAGTGTTTCCTTGAATACGTAACATTTCGTTAGCACCTTGAGATTTCACAATTTCAGCGTGTTCGCTGTCACCAGTTTTTTCCCAATGATCTAATGTTCCGCTGTTGAAACCTTGGTCATAGATGTGTAGTCCTTCACTCCATACCATTGTCTTCTTGCCTTGAGCAACTTTGTAAAGTACATATGGTTGGTTCGCTTCCCCAGTAATTTGAATCTTACGGTCTGCGCCGACTGTTAATTCTACAACATCTTTCTTACCTTGGTCTGTTAGACGGTAAAGGTATACTTTATCTCCAGTCCAATCTTCTGGAAGAGTCCATTCAGTTGTTCCACCTTCAGTTGTGTAGAAGTACATCTTTTCTTTGTCGCCTGTTAAAGCTTTACCATTTTCATCCCAGTTCCATGGTACTAAGTAGCTTCCGCCATTTTCGATGACACGACCGTTTAATGTTGTCACACGTTTACGGTAGTCTGGGCTGTTAGGGTCGTTTGATTGACGAACAATCTTCACTTCGTCCCCATTGTCATTTGTTAAATGAATTTCCATTTCTGGAGTCCACTTGTAGTTTTGACCGTTGTCGCTCATTGCAACTGGGTTACCGTTTACCCATTTAGATACTTTGTAGTGTTGGAAGTACTTCGTCATAATGTTGTTTTCGAAGAGGTTACGAATATATCCTTCGTAGTCGCTTCGACCTTGCCATCCTTCGAAGTCTTTCATGTTATATCCACCAAGTAATGGATAGTTAGCGGCACCACCGTAGCTTGGATAGTCACCCACCCATGAGTCTTTTTGGTGGTTACGGATGAATCGAGTGATATTTGAGTTAATACCTTTGAGTGTATATCCACCGTAAGTTAAGTCAGCTGCCCAGTGTTGGAATGTTGAGTCATATTCCGCACCGAAGCCCCACTCGATTGCCATACGCCAGCCTTGAGAGTTTATTTCTTTAGCAAGTACGTGAGTTGGCCAAGCAGTGTTATCTCCTGATTGTCCGTTACCCCAAACGTCCACATAGATGAAGTCTAAGTCAGCACCTAGTTTTTCTCTTAACTCTTTCCAACGATCCAAACGTCCATGAGCTAAGTCATATTCTGCATCGATGTTGATACCTTGGTCTAACCAGTTCCAACCGTACATATATGTTCCGTCAGAGTTTCTACGTAAAATCGCTTCGCTGAAGTATTTAGATTCAGGATATGTTTCAGAAGCATTAACGTGAATACCGATTTTAGCTCCGTATTCTTTTGCTCTTGCTAATAATTTCTTGAAGTCTTCAACGCCACCGATTCTCTTACCGATATCCGCATAGTTTAAGTGACCTGAGTCGTGACCTTCACTACCATATCCTTTAAGTAGGATTGATTGGCCTAAACCATCTGTGTGTAAGTTAATCTTCTTAATACCATCTAATGTCATTAAGAATGGGTTTTGCGCTTGAGATGCGAAGTTCATCGCAATACGATACGCTACTAAATCTGGAACAGATTCTGCTCCTTTTGGATTGTTCATGATATTACGATATGCAATCGCACCATCTTGCCAGTCCACCACATTATCTTTGTTTAAGTCTTTTGTGATGACTACTTTAGAACTTGGTAATTCTAATGTGTATTCTGGGAATACTAAGTTCTTATAAGCACGTTGGTACCAGTAAGGTGAGCTTTGAATACCAATATAGTTTACGCCATCAACTCTTTGTAAAGCAGTTGTTATACGCGCAAAGTCATTTCCTTGGTAAGTGAATTGTGAGTTACTCCAAACAGATGCTGCTAATTCGTTAGAAGAAACGAATCCATACATGAAGCCGTAAGCGTAATCATTCATCTTGCCTGTCTTCAAGTCTAAATGATAATCCCCTGCTCTATGTGTGTTTGTGGACATTTGCGCTCCGTCAAACTTCGCATTTTGTTTATTAGAACCTACAGAAACAAGTGTGTTTCCTGGGAATTCAATGGTTTGGATTAATTTTCGAACATTGTCGACTGGTTTACCCATTTCAACATTGTTTTTATTTACTACTTTTGTCACATCGAAATGCATTTCGTTGCCGACTAATTGTAATTTCACAGTGATTTCAGCGTTGATGAATTCATCATCGTTTCTTACTTTCATTACATATTCTGCAGTAGTGTCATCAATCTTACGGTATTGAACTTCTGGAGTGACTAATACACCGTTGATTGACATTTTATCTAATTTTTGAACTTGACCTGTTAACGTTTTTCCATCTAATTCATATTCTTTAACACGTGGAAACGCTGTGTCGATAATCGCTTTTAATTGTTCTGATTGTAAAGTTTCATAGTGAACATCTTGGTCATTGCGACGTAACCCATCATCCACAGCTGGAGTTTCTTCTTCAGGTTTGATGTTATCTTGGTTATCCGCTTTGATCGATACAGAAGATAATTCTGTACCGTAAGTCCCAGCTTTGAGGTAAACTTTATTCACATCAGCTAAAGCGTTCTTGACAGCTTCTGGAACGACTTCTGTGCTAAATAAAGCTTGTCCATTATTTGTAGCGTTTAATTGACCATCTTTCTTGTACACGATAGATAGGTGGTTTTCTTCACCCACATTTGGTGCTTCTACACGAGTCTTGCTATACCATGTGTTTACACCTGGTCCTTTGTATTGCCAGAACCAACCGCCCTTGTCATATCCTACAAAGATGTTGTTGTCATTATCTTTATATTTTACATAAACCCCAAAACGAGTTTCTGCAGGAAGTGAGTTTGCTTTAAACGTTAAGTCAACGCTTACATTTCCTTCCGCATCCGCTTGTAAGCCAGCTTTTTCGAATAGAGCTTCGTTTGCCCCATTGTCGTTAGCTACAGTTGAAGTTAATTTGTTGTAGCGTACTCCGCCTTCTTCAACGACTTCAACATTCCCTTTCACACGGCTTACTGAGTCCCACTCTTTTTTCACTTCGGCTGTCGCCTCACGAGTTTCGCCCGTAGCTTCGCGAGTTTCACCTGTAGCTTCTGCTGCTGGTTTTTCTTCCGCAGGTTTTGCCTCTGCTGGTTTAGCCTCCGCAGGTTTTGCCTCCGCTGTTTCTGTAGCAGCTGCTTCAGTAGCTTTTTCTTCTACTTTATCAGTTGCCTCCGTGTTTGCAGCTTCATTAGAAACTGCTTCTTTTTTTTCTTTTGGCGTAGCCTCAGTTGCCGCGGCACCAGATTCTACTGCTGGTTTTTCTTCAGCAGTGGCCGCCACCTCACTAGCTGGCGTGTTTTCTACGGCCGTAGCTACTACCTCTGTTGCAGCAGCTTCAGTTGCAGAAACTGGTTGAAGCGTGCCAAAAAAGAAAGCCCCGATGATAACTGAACATGTACCAACAGTGAGCTTTCTAATAGAGAAGCGCTGTCTCTTCTCCATATTTTGACGATTATACATAATACCCCTCCTTGATTTGTAAAAACGTTTCCATAATTAATTTTAGCACTTTCCTGATAAGGTGACTTAGACTTTTTTGCTCTTTACTAGTACTATTTTGCTATCTTTAAAACGCTTTCATAATTTCTTCTAGAATTTAACGAAATTAAATCAAAAAGGCTCCTAGCATCACCTTCTAGGAGCCTTCTTTTCTTTATTTTTGTCCCATATCTTTCACTTTCATAATACGAGTAATGCTTGCGCGCTCGTTTTCTTCAAGTTTCATTTCGATAAAATAAATCGTTTCTTCTAATTGTGGGATCAATCGATATTCAAGCGCGTTTACACGACGTCTTGTTTTTTCGATTTCGTCTGCTAGTAATTGGCAAGTTTTTTCAATCTCTGTCAACTCTAGTAGATCATTTAACACATCTGAGATTTGTTCTACAGAGTCGTCAATTTCACTGTTCGAGTTCAAATAACCATATTTGAAGTCACTCTCTTCGTTTTCATTTTTCACAGTGAAATGCATTTCTGGAACATACACACTCATAATGTTCTTTTCTTGTAAATCCAAGGTTACGCTTTGTGGTGGAATCGCCACAAGCTCTTCGATGAACGCTTCTTCTAATGTTGCTTTGGCTAGAACGAAGCTCTTCATTCCTGCCACAAGACGATTTTCAACCGCCTCACGTAACGCATTGTTTTTACGAATTAATTCGATGAACTGACGCATTAACTCATCTTGTTTATCCTTTAGGAGTTTATGCCCCCTTTTTGACACGACAAGACGATGCTTTAATTTCGTCAACTCCATACGGGTTGGTTTGACATTCAATCGTGTCAAAGGAATCACTCCCCTTCCGGAAGGTATTCATCTAATAACTCATCCTTAATACGTTTCAATTCCGTACGTGGAAGGATTGATAAGAGTTCCCATCCAAGGTCTAATGTTTCTTGGATAGAACGGTTCGTATAGAAGCCTTGTCCAACATATTCACGTTCAAAACGTTCTGTGAACTCTACATATTTCTTATCAGTTTTTGATAATGCAGATTCCCCTAATACAACCGCAAGTTCTTTGGCTTGTTTACCAGTTGCATACGCCGCGAATAATTGGTTCATCGTTGGTGCGTGGTCCTTACGAGTCTTTCCTTCACCTGAACCTTTATCTTTTAGACGAGATAATGAAGGCAATACGTTAATTGGAGGTTGAATCCCTTGTTTATCAAGAGCACGGTCCAAAATGATTTGTCCTTCTGTGATATATCCTGTTAAGTCAGGAATTGGGTGAGTAATATCATCTTCAGGCATTGAAAGGATTGGAATTTGAGTTACAGATCCCGGTTTACCAACGATACGTCCTGCACGTTCGTAGATTGTTGAAAGGTTTGTATATAAGTAACCTGGGTATCCACGACGTCCTGGAACTTCACGACGAGCCGCTGAAATTTCACGAAGCGCTTCACAGTAGTTTGTCATGTCTGTCATGATAACTAAAACGTGCATTCCTTTTTCAAACGCTAAGTACTCAGCTGTTGTTAATGCGATTTTTGGTGTCGCAATACGTTCGATGGCTGGGTCGCTCGCTAGGTTAAGGAACATTACTGAACGGTCAATCGCTCCTGTTTTACGGAAGTCTTCCATGAAGTATTCCGCTTCGTCGAAGGTAATCCCCATTGCAGCAAATACTACCGCGAATTTTTCGTCACTGTTTAATACAGTCGCTTGACGCGCGATTTGGGCCGCTAACTCTTTGTGAGGAAGCCCTGAACCAGAGAATACTGGTAATTTTTGTCCACGAACAAGAGTGTTCAAGTGGTCAATCGCAGAAATCCCTGTTTGGATAAATTCATCCGGATAGTCACGAGAAACTGGGTTAATCGCTTGTCCGTTTACGTCTAAAGTCGCTTCTGGAAGGATTTCTGGGCCATCATCCATGACGTTCCCCATCCCATCGAAAATACGACCAATCATGTCTTCAGATACGTTTAATGATAATGGTTTACCACGGAAACGTACTTTTGTGTCACGAATGTTGATTCCGCTTGGTCCTTCGAAAATCTGAACCATTGCTTTATCTTCGTTAACTTCTAGTACTTGTCCATGACGTAATTCACCATTTTGTAATTGGATTTCAACCAACTCATCATATTTAACGCCTTCGACTTGTTCAACCATCATTAAAGGGCCAACAACTTCACTAATCGTACGATACTCTTTAAGCATGTGTCATCCCTCCATGTTGAATTGTTTTTTCGATATCTGTTTTAATTTGCTCTCTGATTTCATCGAAACGAGCAATTTCAGATTCTGGAATATATTTTGAACGTGCGATACGGTCACGCACATCTTCTGTTCCGTCGATGATTTCAGCATAGTATGAACCAAGTTTCATCGCACGACGCGCTTCTTTTTCAAATGTCAAGATGAGTTCTAACATGCGATATTGTTTCTCACGAGATGAGAATGTATCGACATCGTCAAACGCATTTTGTTGTAAGAAGTCTTCACGAAGCATTTTAGCAGTCATCATCGTTAGGCGGTCACGTTCAGATAACGATTCAAGACCAACTAAACGAACGATTTCTTCTAAGCTTGCTTCTTCTTGTAATGTATTCATTGCATGTTGAACATATTCAGACCAGTTTGCATGAACGTTTTCGTCCATGTATTTACCAACTTCTGGATCATACAATGAGTAAGATGTTAACCAGTTCATAGATGGGAAGTGACGTTTTTGCGCCAATGTTGCATCTAATCCCCAGAATACTTTGGCTACACGTAATGTATTTTGTGTAACTGGTTCTGATGTATCTCCCCCTGGAGGTGATACGGCACCGATTGCTGTAATTGTACCTTCACGGCCATCGCTACCTAATGTTTCAACACGTCCTGCACGTTCGTAGTATTCTGCGATACGGCTTCCTAAGTATGCTGGGTAACCTTCGTCCCCTGGCATTTCTTCTAAACGTCCAGACATTTCACGAAGCGCTTCTGCCCAACGTGATGTTGAGTCCGCCATGATGGCTACGTTATATCCCATATCACGGAAGTATTCCGCAATTGTGATACCTGTGTAAATAGACGCTTCACGAGCCGCTACCGGCATGTTAGAAGTGTTGGCGATTAAGATGGTACGTTCCATAATCGATTCACCTGTTGTTGGGTCAATCAATTCAGGGAATTCATTCAATACGTCTGTCATTTCGTTTCCACGTTCCCCACAACCTACGTATACTACGATATCCACGTCAGCCCATTTTGCAATTTGGTGTTGCACCACTGTTTTACCAGCTCCGAATGGTCCTGGTACAGCTGCTGCTCCCCCTTTTGTTACTGGGAAGAAAGTATCGATAACACGTTGTCCTGTTAACATTGGAACTTCAGTGTTTTTCTTCACTTTATATGGACGACCACGACGTACTGGCCAACGTTGGATTAAGTTGAAATCACGTACGCCTGATTCTGTTTCGATTTGGTACACTGTATCTTCGATTTTGAAGTTTCCAGCTTCCACTTTTACTAATTTACCTTTAACACCGTAAGGCACCATGATTTTATGTTGTACAACTTTTGTTTCTTGTACATAACCAATAATGTCTCCGGCTTCGACTTCTTGACCTACTGTCGCAGTAGGAACGAATTCCCACTCTTTTTCACGGTCAAGAGGATCCACGTTTGTTCCGCGGACTAAGAAGTCACTTTGTGATACTTCTTTAAATTTATTGAGGGGACGTTGAATCCCATCAAACATTTGAGATACAATCCCTGGCGCCAATTCAACAGATAATGCTTCCCCTGTTGTTTCGACGGGTTCTCCTGGTCCAATTCCTGAAGTTTCTTCATATACTTGAATGGATGCAATATCTTTACGCATTTCGATGATTTCACCGATAAGGCCTAGATGACCTACACGACAAATATCTTGAATATTCGCATCTTCCATTCCTTCAGCAGTCACAAGAGGACCTGATACTTTTACGATTCTTCCGATCTTCACTGAGGTACCTCCCTTAGTTTCGTGTATTGGTTGGTTATAAGATATTTTGTCCAACCGCTTTTTCTACATTTTCTTGAATTCTTGATTTTCCAATTCCTAAAGACCCTTTATGGTTCGGAATGAGGATGATGGCTGGTGAAATTTCCGCATCATAACGACGAATCGTTTCCGGAATTTGACTAGCAATAGCTTCCGTTACATAAATGATGCCGACTTCATCTTCAGCAAGTTCATCAATCATCTTGCGTGCCGTTTGCGCTTCGTGGCAAGGGAACACGTTAAATCCTAAAATTTTAAAAGGAAGGATGGAATCTTTGTCGCCAACTACGGCAATTTTATGAGACATAAACTGGTCGCATCCTTTCTCTTAATTGTTCTTCTGTAAACTCATTGTCCACACCCACAAGTAATAGACGGAGGTTTTTGACTTCCATCTCAAGCGCATGAATATACGCAAGACTTGGCAATGGTCCAAATGGTTCAAAAGTCGCTTCTTCTAGAATCTGATGAATCAATTCTTCTTTTAATAATTCCAATGCAAAGACTGGATGTTCTTCATGTTCTAAAATCGCAACAAACTTGTCATAGTATGGAACATGACGATAAAGGTCAACAAGAGCCTCTGTGCCCTTTTCAAGCACTTCGTCGATTAATAACGTCTTATCTACAGTACCTTCGCTAGACAATACCCCAATTAAGAATGAGCGTGATTGTTTTTGCTTTGTGGCACGAATTAACGTTGTGATGTTTTCCATATCAATCATAATGTTCACGATTTGATGGATGACCTCTTGATTCATTGTACGGTCGATGAGTCGAAGATGTTTGAAATAGTAGCGATCCATAAATACATCGGCTGCTTCTAGGCGACCAAAGTTTTCAAAATCGGCATACGCTTCACGAACCCCTTCAATCATGATATCTGGTACATCAAGTGAATCTTGAGTTTCGACTAATTGATTTAATGTATCGAGAGAATAACGTCCTAACGGTACACATAAATGTTTTAAGTCTTTTCCAGAGAACTTCGATTTAAGAAGAACTTTTAAATTATGGTAAGTGTAACGAATCGAGAATACATCAAGGAGTGATGCATCCGGAATGAGTTCTAACACCTCATCATAGTTGCGCTTCAAATGGGCATCTAGGACTGGGTCGAACTGTCTTGATTCGAGAACTTCTTGTACATCTACCTCATAACTTGTCTTTTGCAAGGCTTCTAATGCTTGTTGTAAGGATTTAGATACGAGAATCCCATTCAATTGTTCCTTGGATAGCAATTGCTGTTCAAGAATACGAACGGTCGTATTCACTCCTGAATAGGCTAAATCATTCATTCCATCCCTCCTTACCCAATGAATGCTTTTCTAGCTAAGATAGGTGAATATTCTTCTTTTAAATCTTCAATTAATGATTCGAATAAATAGTTATATTCGATACCTTCTTGTTTCAACACAAATCCCGCTTTCTTTGGAAGTGTTGCTTCGTCGATGTGGACAAAGGCAAATTGCGAAGTTAACGCATGTTTTTCTTCATCACTCAAACGAGAAACAGTTTCCTCTCCAAAAGTTAGTGTTGTTTGTTGTTGTTTTGGTAAATTGCGAATAGCTGACTCGATAAAGAGACGTAATGTTTCCCCGCTCCAGGTAGACATTACTTGTAGAACGTCCTCAAATACACTTTCAAGAAGTTCACGTTTGACGCGCAAGACTTCTTTTTTACTTGCGTTCAAAATAGTCTGTTGCTCTTTTTCGTATTGTGATTTTGCTTCTTGTTTTAATGCAGTTTTCTTCGCCATTTCTTGTTGCGAATATTGTGCATTCATTTGATTGATGCGTTCTTCTTGTTCTTTAGTAGCAACCTCAATTCGCTGCTTTGATTCTTTTTCTAAATCCGCTAGAATAAGTTGTTTTAGTTGCTCTAAATCTTTCAAGAATACCCCTCCTCTTAACCTTTGTTAATGATAATTAAGATAGAAGCAAGTAATCCTAAGATTGCGTAAGTTTCAACCATTGCGGCAAAGATAATCCCTTTAGTAGATTCTTCAGGTTTTTTCGCTAAGATTTGTACACCTGCTGCTGCTACTTTACCTTGGGCAATCCCTGAGAATAAACCAGTGAATGCGATTGGTAAAGCTGCCATGAATAAGTATAAACCAGCTGCTAAAGTCATTGAAGCTGACATGTTAATCATGATGAAGAAGGCAACGATGAATCCGTAGATCCCTTGTGTACCAGGTAATAGTTGTAAGATTAATGCTTGAACGAATTTTTCAGGTTGTTCTTTAATTAAGGCAGCTGCTGCTTCACCGGCAATCCCTACCCCTTTTGATGATCCAATCCCTGAGAAGATAATGGCAATTGCCATCCCTAGAGCAGCAAAGATTTGCCCTCCACCATTTTCAGCGAAAAATGTTAACCAGTTTGTCATAATTATATTTCCTCCATTTATTCTGATTTCTGTTGTTTAATATCAACGTATTTTTCATATGTTTTGAACGGTTTTAATGCGTGCCCGCCGCCGTCGTAGAATTTACCAAAGAATTCAACGAACTGTAGACGTAAGCCATGAACGTAAGCTCCAAGGAATGAAAGGAAAATATTCAACCCTTGTAAGGCTACGATTAAGAAGATACCTGCTGTGAAACGTGCAATTGGTGGAAGGAATCCTACCAACATATTGAACGCACTCGCGATACTTCCTCCTGATACAGCTAGCGCCATTAAACGCGTGTAACTCACGACGTCTGCTACGTATCCACTAATTCCGTACAAGTTATATAGACCGCTCGCTAAACCGCCCCACTTGTTTTCGCTCGATAGGACAGTTACGACTACAATCGCAACGGCTGCAATAATCGCAATCGATGAACCGATTGTCGCAATCCAAGAAATATTGAGTACCATTGAGCCTAAGACATAAAGAATGATTCCCGTAATAATTGCTAACCATCCTAGATGACTCGTATAGGCATCGACATATGCTTTTTTCTTTAGATTTGAGTAAGCCCCAAGTGATAAGCCGACCATAATTTGAATAACCCCGAAGATAATCGATAAGATCATAATCGTAATAAGGTCTTTTGAAAGTGATAGTGGCTGGAATGGTAAATCCGCACCGAATGCTGATCCAAAAATAATCCCCCAGATCATTACTGGGTAGCTTAGTAAATGGAAGAACTTCAAGTTGCGGTTCATTCCTTTATCAAAATGGAAGAACTTCAACATGATGAATGTTCCCAACCAGAGAAGCGCTCCGTATCCTAAGTCCGCTGCCATCATCCCGAAGAAGACGAGATAGAATGGTGCTGTATAAGGCGTTGGGTCTAATTCTCCGTATTTTGGTAATCCATACATTTCTGTTAGATTTTCGAATGGTTGTAAGAAGGCATTGTTTTCTAAAACAGTTGGCACTTCTTCGTATTCTTCTTCAGCAATCTCTAGTGGTAAGAAGACATATTCGCCTTCTCCTAACTTTTCTTTGAGTTGAACTTCAACGTCATCGACTGCTTTTGTAGTTAACCATCCTTGAAGCACGAATACATGTTGACCATTCACCAATTCATTTTTGGCTTGTTCTTTTTGTAATTCGTTATAGGTCACTTCCGCAGAAAGCTGTAACTTGCGAAGAAGGTCTTTTTCTTCTTGTAAGTCATCTAACACTTTCTTCTTAGCATCCACAACTGCTTGTTGCGCTTTAAGATTTTTCTCCAACTCAACAGAAGGAGCTTCTTCAAACGCGTACCATACAATACTGAAGTGTGCTTTCGCTAACTCTTCTTTGGCAGCTTGTTGTGCTTTTCGTGGATATGTCACCATTACTCCGATTTCTTCACGTGTGTGATACACTTCGTGAACAGAAATCAATTCGCTCTCTTTTAATCCGTCCAAGTACGCATTATCCGTTGCTTGAGGAATCGTCCCCATTTTCGTTTTCGTATATGGATGTTTAAAGATATCTTTCGGATAGAAATCAAGGGCGCTCCACTTACGAAGCAAAGCCTCTTTTTCACGAAGCTCTTTTAATTCGTCATCCTTTTTACGAAGCGTATTACGAATACTTTCAACATATTCCACTAATGCATCAGTGTCCCATTTTTGTACTTCTTTTTGTAATTCAGAAAGTGCAAATTGCTCTCTTGGCGTTTTTAACTTTTGAATTAATGACGGTTGCTTTTGATTTTTTTCGACAAAAGTAATAGCCGCATGAATCCCTTCGAATTTCTGTTGAAGAGCGTTAATCCCATCTGCATCGGCTTCTTGTAAAGCGATGGAATTTTCGGCAAATAGTTCTTTCGCCTGTTCTAGCGAGGTTACTTCTAAAGATTGTAATTCTTGAATAGCATCCAATAGGTCATTTTGTTTGTCCGTTGGGGCAATCAACATCACCTTATTCATTTTAGCTATTGCCATATCTCTTCAACACCTCCTTCACAGTATCCTGAACTAAATCCTGTTTCAGATGATTGAAACGTTCTTTCAGCGCAGCAATTTCCGCTAATTCGTCTTCTTTCACTTTCGCTTCGAACTCTGCTTTCTTTTGTTGATTTTTCTCTTTCAACTCAGCTTTGTAGACTTCTAAGGAATGTTCCATATTCGATTTAGCTTCGTTCACTCGTTGATCTGTCGCAGCATTCGTTTGGGATAATTGTTCCTCGAACTTTTCCTTCAACGCTTTTGCTTCAGACTCAATGGCCAAAACAGAATTTAGAATCTCTTGACTCATGTGACACCTCCAATCCATTCGCTTTCACGAATAGTAAAATGCTTTTCTTAACTATTATAAACTTTATTTTGCTTTCATTCAAACGATAATTTCCCATAATCTCGGGCAAACTCAAACTTTATAAATAGGAAGAAACACATCTTTTTTTGAAAAACTTTTTCTTTTCTATTGCATTTTAGAACATTTGTTCGTATAATAAATATGCAAACAAACGTTCGGAGGTATCGAAAATGGAACAACGCAAATCAACATTTACATCATTTATCAAACCATTCATTAATAAACTACAAGTCTCTCAAGAAGAATATGAAGAAAGAGATGTGTTCTTTAAACCAACTGTAATGCCACTTATCGACGTGGTTGAACAAATTCACCACAGCTTCTACTTCAAGAAACCAATCGTACTCCACTTCGAGAAATACGATAACGCCGGGAATTTAGTGACATTCACAAAGAACGGTATGATTAAGAGTCCTATCCAAATGAATAATCACTTTGTGTTCCTAGAACAAGGATCAAACATCACTCACATCTTGAATGTGGATCAAATCGTTGCTTGCATGGAATTAAATTAAACCTGCAATTACCATATATGGTAATTACCATATTTGGTAATGTTTTTTTAACTATCAAATTGAGCCAAGGCTAAAATGTCCAAATATGGACATGTCCATATTTGGACTTTTTCGATTAAGACAATATATAAAATGCACTCACAAACGTTATTGTGAGTGCATTTTTTGTCTGGTTAATAACTATAATATCGGAGCAAACAATCTTGCGAATTTCTGTTTAAATTTCTTCCAGCGGTCTTGTTTTTCGAAGTATTTTTCATTTGCGATGGTACAGTTTTTCAAGTCATTGACGAATTCCTCTTCGACTTTTTTAGCGAACTGTTCGTTATAAACGAAGGCATTCACT
>CALJSD010000089.1 GCA_937976325.1 uncultured Carnobacterium sp. | reverse complement strand
TCAGAGAGGCTTTTGACGATTTCGATATCCAAATGGTTGCTAAGTACGACGAAGCCAAAGTTCAATCCCTTCTTCAAAACGAAGGCATTATTCGCAATCAACTGAAGATACGTGCCGCTATCGCCAACGCCAAAGCAATTCTTGCTATCCAAGAAAAGTACGGTAGCTTCGACGCTTTTTGTTGGAGCTTCGTTGACCATAAACCCATCATCAATGAATACACTACAATGGCAGAAGTTCCAGCATTTACGCCACTTGCTGAAAAGTTCCGCAAAGCACTTCTCAAAGAAGGTTTTAAATTTGTCGGACCAACGATTGTCTACTCCTTTATGCAATCTGTTGGCATGGTAAACGACCATTTAACAACTTGTCCATGTAAATTAAAAATGAAGTGATACCTTATACGGTATCACTTCATTTTTTTAATCTAATATTGCTCGACTCAATAAGTCCATCATTTCTCTCTCATCGTCGCACATTGCCTTAAATCCTAGCGCAAACTTCTTCACTGCTTCCACATCTTCTGATCCGATTGAGAACAATCCCGCTTCCGAATCAAATGACAACGCGTCTACCAATTCTGACATCTTTTCTTCTAGAAAGACAGCCGCTAGTGAATTCCAATCATAGCCATTTCCAATGAATCCCTCTTCTTGCCTCGTATCAAACACATTTTGTTTATAGTCTTCATTTAACCAGAGCACCAGCGTTGCCCATACATCCTCTGTCTCCTCATCGAATACCATGAGTTTAAAGGGTTCTAATTGTTTATTTAATTCTTCGTACGACATCCACTACGACTCCTCATTTCATTTTCCTCTATTCTACTCATCATCACACCATTTGTCGAGCCACTCCCATAAGAAGCACACTCTCTATCCCAGCACCTCTCCATTTACGAGGGTGTTGAAGAATGGATAGAACACACCAATAGTTTTACTTCACGAAACAGATTCTAAAAGCACCCTGCTCTTTAACGTAAAACACAAAGAGCCTCGGATACCAATAATCATAAGAATAACGTGCGTAACCAATGTGAATTACACTCTCTTGAAAATTTATTTTCTAGAGAGTGTTTGAAGCTTGGTAGCCTTAAGACCTTGGCTTGAGGCGATACAGTTATTCTTATAATTATTGAAAGTAGCCGAAGGCTCTAAGTGTTTTACCTTTGCACAAACAAAAAACAGGCTCCTTTTTAGGAACCTGTTTGAGTTGAAATTACAACCATTTTGTATAGTCTTCATCATCCATTGCTTCAACACTACCGAGTAGGTACCCATTTCCGACCTGCGAGAAGAAATCATGGTTACTTGTCCCAGTTGAAATCCCGTTCATCACAATCGGATCCACATCTTCAGCAGTATCCGGGAACAACGGATCGAACCCTAAGTTTTGAAGCGCCTTATTCGCGTTATAACGAATAAACACTTTAACTTTTTCAGTCCAACCAACTTGGTCATAGATAGATTGTGTATACTTCACTTCGTTTTGGTAAAGTTCCAAGCATAAGTTGTATACCCACATCTTCATTTCTTCTTGTTCTGGCTCAGATAATTCGTTGTAGCCTTGTTGGAACTTGTATCCTGTATAAGTTCCGTGAACTGATTCGTCACGAATGATTAACTTGATGATTTCAGCTACGTTCGCAAGCTTGTTGTTTCCTAAGTAATAAAGTGGTGTAAAGAATCCACTGTAGAATAGGAATGTTTCAAGCATTGTTGAGGCAACTTTCATCTTCAACGCATCTCTACTTTGATAGATTTCGTTAATCTTTCTTGCTTTGAATTGTAAGTATTCATTGTTGTTTGTCCATTCGAAAATATCTTCGATTTCTGCTTTTGTATGCAAAGTACTGAAGATTGTTGAGTAACTTTTCGCGTGAACAGATTCCATGAATTGAATGTTATTCCATACAGCTTCTTCGTGTTGAGTGCGCACGTAATCTTTCATTAAGCTTGCACCTTCTTCTGATTGAAGCGTATCTAATAATGTTAATCCACCGAATACTTTCCCTACTACATCTTTTTCTTCTGGAGATAATGTTCTCCAGTCGTCCAAGTCGTTTGATACTGGAATACGTGTATCTAACCAGAATTGCTCTGTTAGTTTTTCCCAAGTTAATTTATCGATCATGTCTTCAACTTGGTTCCAGTCAATCGCTTTATAGTACTCTACTGGTTGAGTAGAATTTTGAGAAAGAATCTCATTAAAATATCGTTTTGTACTCATGAGCTTTTGTCCTTTCTTTCGTATTCCCATTAAATGCTGCAGCTTTCGCAAGCATTACTTCCGATTTCATCGTTGTTTTCTGTAAATGTACGTACATAGTAGATTGACTTGATGCCTTTATTCCACGCGTAGTTACGTAAAATGTTTAAGTCACGTGTTGTCATCTTGTTTGTACGTCCTTCTTTCCATTCGTATAATCCTTCAGGAAGTTCTGAACGCATGAAGAGTGTCAAACTCATTCCTTGGTCGATATGTTTTTGAGCCGCTGCGTATACATCGATTACTTTACGCATATCGATATCGTACGCTGATTTGTAGAATGGTAAAGTGTCATTTGATAAGAATGGAGCTGGGTAATAAGTTTTACCAGTCTTCTTCTCTTGACGTTCTTCAATTAAACGAGTGATTGGGTGTAATGAAGCACTTGTTTCGTTTACGTAGCTGATTGAACCAGTTGGCGCAATTGCTAAACGGTTTTGGTGATATAATCCACCGCTCATCACGTCTTCTTTTAATTGTTTCCAATCTTCTGCAGTTGGAATTGGAAGTTTTTCAAAGATTTTCTTCACTTTGTCAGATTGAATTTGTACATCTTCAGCAATGTAGCTATCGAAGTATTCACCTGTTGCGTATTTAGAACGTTCGAAACCTTCGAAAGATTTACCGCGTTCTTTAGCAATCTTGTTACTTGCTTTCAATGTGTAGAAGTTCAACATTCTGAAGTATAAATCAGTGGCTTCGATAGACTCAGGTGAGCCGTATTCCATTTGATTTAATGCAAAGAATGTGTGTAATCCCATCGCTCCAAGACCGATTGTATGTGCTTTGCTGTTTCCGTTTTTAACAGTTGGTACAGCATCGATACTTGAGTGGTCTGTTACGAAAGTTAACGCACGAACCGCTACATCTACAGAGCGTTCGAAGTCAGGAGATTTCATTAAGTTCACGATGTTTGTTGAACCTAAGTTACAGCTGATATCTGTTCCTAAGTGTTCATATTCTTGAGCATTGTTGATTACTGAAGGTTCTTGAACTTGTAAGATTTCAGAACATAAATTACTCATGATGATCTTTCCATCGATTGGGTTTACACGGTTTGCTGTATCGATGTTCACCACATATGGATATCCAGATTCTTGTTGTAATTTACTAATTTCGTTTTCTAAGTCACGCGCACGTAATTTAGATTTACGGATTTCAGGGTTGTTCACCATGTTGTCATATTCTTTAGTGATGTCCACATATGAGAATGGTACGCCGTAAATACGTTCCACATCGTATGGGCTGAATAAGTACATAATGTCATCGTTTTTGATTAATTCGTAGAATTTATCTGGAACAACTAACCCAAGTGATAATGTCTTCACACGCACTTTTTCATCCGCGTTTTCTTTTTTCGTAGATAAGAACGATACGATATCTGGGTGGAATACGTTTAAGTAAACCGCACCGGCACCGTTACGTTGACCTAATTGGTTTGAGTAGCTGAAACTATCTTCTAATAATTTCATAATTGGAACAACACCGCTTGATGCATTCTCAATTTTCTTGATTGGGTCACCTGCTGCACGAACGTTAGACAAGCTTACCCCTACTCCTCCCCCAATTCTTGATAATTGAAGAGCTGAGTTGATTGTACGACCGATACTGTTCATGTCGTCTGTTGTTTGAATTAAGAAGCATGAAACGAGTTCCCCACGACGTTTTCTTCCGGCATTCAAGAATGTTGGTGTTGCTGGTTGGTAACGTTGTGTAATCATTTCTTCTGCTAAATCATGTGCTAATTGCTCATCGCCATCAGCTAAGAAAAGAGCGTTAAATACAATACGATCTTCAAAACGTTCTAAGTAACGTTGACCATCGTTTGTCTTCATTGCATATTGTTTGTAGAATTTGAACGCAGACATGAATGAACGGAAACGGAATTTTTTCTTGTACGTTTCTTTCATTAATTTCTTAACGAATTTACGGTTGTATTTCCCTAAAAATTCTGCTTCTAAATAATCGTGTTCGATTAAGTAATCGAGTTTTTCATCTAATGTATAGAAGAAAACTGTATTTGGGTTCACGTGTTCTAAGAAGAACGCACGAACCGCTTCACGATCTTTATGCAATGGAATTTTCCCATCAACTGGACGGTTTAACTCATTGTTTAATGCGAAGTATGTAACTTCCTGAGTCTTGTTAATTAATTTTGGACTATCCAATCTCTCTCACCTTTTCTATTAGTATTTGTACATCTTTATCTGTACCTTGATTTTCAAAGCAATGCAGCAATGGAATTTGGTATTTAGCCGCTAACGCTCTGGCATTGGAACAAAAGCTCGTATTGAAATTGCGATTCCCTGAACCGGCAACCCCTTTTAATAGCGCGCGATTCTCGCCAAAATCAATAAATTCATAAAAAAAATTCGCCACTTGCTCTCCATAGGTTGGTGTAATGACGATATAAGGTTCTTCCATTTGTACTGTAGAATTTTTCTTAGAAATCTCGATAAAATCCCAGTCCAATTTTTTTACGAATTGTCTTGTCTTTCCAGTTAGCGATAAATAAACGACTTTCACAGTTACTCCATTTCTGAATTCGAAATACACGAAAATGCATTTCTAGCTCACTTGAAACTCACGAGACTAATTATATCCAGCCTAGAAGTTTTTTGCAACATTTTAACAACATTTTGTATTGTTTTTTTTACGAAACACAAAATATAGTGACTCTTGCTACCTACCCCCGACATTTAGTGTACGCGAAAAATCAAGTAAAACGATTGACAAAAACGGTTGACGACTGTAGACTAAACATGTAGAAAGGAGTTCTATTTATGACAGAATTTCAACCAATGAGCCCTTCTGAGCGTCAAATCATGCGTGTTCTATGGGCGAATCCAAACAGCACAAGTGGATATATTATCGAACAATTGCAACGCTCATTTTCTTGGAGTGACTCAACAATTAAAACCCTGATTATCCGTTTAACCAAAAAAGGATATATTCAAATCGATGACAGAAAGAAACCATTCCACTACTCGGCAACGATTTCTGAGAAAGCACAACTCGATCAAGAGACCGATGTTCTTTTAGATCAAGTTTGCCATAAACAGAATGGGAATTTGTTACATACACTAATTGATAAGGCGACTTTGAGTCAAGATGACATTCAAGATTTAATGAACGCCTTAAAGGACAAAGCAACCACTGCTCCAACATCTGTTGCATGTAACTGCCTACCAGGTCAATGTAATTGTCATCACCATCATCACTAAAACAAAAACCTATTGCTTAAAGCCACACTGACTTTAAACAATAGGTTATTTTTATTTTCAAAATATCTCAAAGCTTAATTTTTAAGATAGTCTTTCGCATCCTTAAAGAAGCTAGCAATAATCATGACGATAATAATCCCAATTGGAAGTGCTGCGATAATCGCAACCGACTGTAAGTTATACATTGAGTTTTCTGAGAAAATCAACGCGATTGGGAATAAGATAAATACGAGTGACCAGAACATGCGGACACGTTTATCACTACCATGAGTGTGCTCCAATTCTTTATAAGAATAAGCAGACACCACAAGCGTTAATGCGTCGAATGTTGTCGCGTAAAAGGCAATCATCGTAACTGCTAGTAATAACAATCCAATGTTAGCTAAAGGCATGGTATCAAAAATTTTCAAAATAGCTGCCGCGTAATCTGCGTTATTACTTAGAATACCAGTAATATCCAAGCCATGTTTTAACTGTTGCGCTAAGCCATAGTTTCCAAGGATGATAAACGCCGTAAATGTCCCAGCAATCCCCCATGCGTATCCACCAAGAACAGTGTTTTTAACGGTACGTCCTTTTGAAATACTACCGATAAAGAACGGTGTAGCCACACACCAAACCATCCAATAAGACCAATAATAGATTGTCCATTTTTGTGGGAAGCTTGTTTCACGAAGCGGATCAAGCCACGTAGACATTCCGATAAAGTTTTGGACAAGGTTCCCAATTGCGCTAAACCCTGTTTCTAAGATATACACTGTTTCTCCACCGAAGAATAAGAAGTATCCTAGTAAGGCAAAGAATAAATACGTACAGATGGCCGCTAGTTTAGAAACGGCGTCCATTCCAAGCATTACCGTACTTGTATATACGGCTGCAATTAATAATAGGACTACAATCGTGATAATTTTCGAATTTTGAATCCCAAACACTTGGCTCATCGCTGCTGACAGAAGCGGAGTCGCAAGTGAGAAAGTTGTAGCAGTACCCGCGATTAACGCGAAGATGGCAATCAAGTCGATGGTTTTCCCCATCCAACCGTCAACTTTGTCTCCAAGAAGTGGACGACAAGCTTCAGAGAATTTTTGTTTCTCTACTTTACGATTATGCAACATAAATCCAAAGGCCACCGCAAGCATGATGTAGAAGCTCCATGCGATTGGTCCCCAGTGGAATAATGGGAATGTTGACGCCCATTTTTGAACACTACCGAGCTCACCAAGGTAAGATTCTTGCGCATATAATGCCCATTCGATCATCGCATAGAACACGATATCCGCTGCCATCGTAGACGTAAAAATCATCACACCCCATTTAAAGTTGGAATATTCGACTTCACTATCTTCGCCACCAAGAACGATTTTGCCGTATTTTGAAAAAGCCACATACACACTACAAAGGAAAACACCCACCGCAAGCATTGCGTAGTAAATACTGAATTGATCGCCTAGAAAACTACGAACGCCTTCTAGAACCGCTGAACTTGCATCTGGAAATATCATAAAGAGAATTCCTAACACCACTACTCCAAATAGCGGTACAAGCGTTGCGACCCAGTCAATCTCATCTCTAAGATTTTTCTTTTCTACTTCATTATTCATGATTTGCCTCCTCTAGAACACTCTTGTAAGAGTCATCTACTGCTACTAATTCTTCAAGGCTATCGATTTCCACGATATCCCCTTCTTGCATTGGATAAATGCCCATTTCATATTCATCTGGGTAGCAGAACATCGCCACATCATCCCAGTAAATATCATGGTTTTTCTTTTCCTCAAATTCGATTTCAAGATGACGTTTTAACTGTTGACCGTCTTCTTTCGTCCAACGAGAGATGCTAAATAATTGCCATCCCTTCTGTCCTCCTGTACGACTACAGCTTGTAACAACGCCATTGTCATCCACTTGCATTAACCATTCCTCTGTACCATTTTCGACCGGCATACATGCATATCCTGAACGTGTAAACTCTGGATGTAGAATTTCACTGTTGTAGATTAATTGGTCGCCATCTAAAATAATCACTTCTTCTAAATGATCACGAACTACATACAGTGATGAAATATTATTAGCGACATCGAAGTATGGATTTTCAACAATGTTAATTTCTGGATAGTCTGCTTTAAGTTCAGCAAACTTCTCTTTCAAATAACCTACCACGACATAAATTTCATGGATTCCTTGTTCATGAAGCGCACCAATAACGGTGTCAATCATTCGTTTCCCATTTACTTTTACAAGCGGTTTTGGAATGGTATTTGTAATCGGGCGCATTCTTGTCCCTTTACCCGCAGCCATAATAATCGCTCGTTTTACATTATTTGTCATTATTTTTCCTCTTTTGCTAATTCTTCTTGCACAATGCGGTAGAAATCTTTGGCATAACGGTATTGCATTAATGAGTACTCACCAAAGTCAACGCCGAGTGTACGTTTGTACTCGCACCAGTTACTCCACAGCATCCCGCTAATCGCCATATACGCATAGATCTTTACACGTGTCATCTTCTCGCATTTTCCTTCAAAATAAAGGTCGATGAGTGCATCTGCCTGCTTGCGGTCATATCCTGCATAAATACAGAACATTGCAATATCAATATGCGGATCTTGCATTCCAGCGTATTCCCAGTCAATCAGACGAATGTCTCCCTCTTTTGTAAATAAGAAGTTGTCATAGACTGAATCGATATGACTCAATACGGGCTCTGCTTTATATTTTTCAACGAAACTCTTGAGCCCAAGAATCTTCTTCTGAATTTCAGCATGGTCTTTATAATAAGAAGATTGACCATTCCACAAGCTTTGATAAAACTCAATTTGCTTAAATGGATCAAAAGTATGCTTCACTTTTAATTTTGACTGATGGAACTCGCGTAATTTTGCCATACAGCGCTGTAAGTCTTTTTTATTCGTGCTATCGCATGAACGCGCTCCTTCCAGATACGCCGTAATCTTATATCCATTGTCTGGATTCATATACACCACATCATCGCAAATTTGCTTACCTTCTAGAACGCTATATACATCTGCTTCTTCCTTACGATTGATGAGATGGTCTGTTCCTTCTCCTGGAATACGCATAATGTATTTTTGACCCTTACAAGTAAATAGGAAGCTACGATTCGTCATTCCTTTTTTCAACACTTCGATATTGACGATTTCGTCGAGCGTTACTCCTAGAGCCTTCGAGATTTGCTGCAAGGCATCCGTTTCTAAGTGCGAGGATGATTTATCGAGTTCACGAAGTTGTTCATACGTATTGATTTCAAAGACGGTTGCGTCATCCATTAATTTTGGATAGACCGTATATTTTCTATTCTCATCTTCAAGCGTTACTTCCCAGAATGACTTCTCATGTCTTTCCTCCACAGCCGCAGCGTTTAATTGTTTTGCCACTGCCTTAGCGTCTTTTTCTGTTAAATAACAGATGCCGTATGGACGATTTCCTTTTCCTCTTTTATCACTTGTAATGATTTCTTGTTTCTTATTTACTCTAAAGAAGCTTTGTTCCACCTCTTCTTGACCAAGTAAATACCATGAATACAATTCATCTGTATCAAATGGAGATTCCTTACACCATAAGTCACAAGGAACGATATACGTATTGCCTAGAATTCCTGCCACACGTTGTAATGAATAGAAATTATTTTTTGTCGCATAGTCTCTATTCACTGCTAGTTTCACTTGATAGTCATCCATCAAGTACTCGTATTGCTCTTTCATAAAGCCAACGACTACGGTAATGTCCGTAATCCCTACTGCTTGTAGTTGCTTAATCAAGCGTTCAATCAGCGGCTCTTTCTTCACTTCAAGAAGCCCTTTTGGTGTCTCAGTATTGATTGGAACCATACGCATCCCAAATCCTGCAGCCAAAATAACAGCATTCTTTGGTTTATTTTTCTTAAAAAGCGTCTTCGCTTTACTTGTTAGATTGAATTTATCATCTACAAGTTCCAGTTCTCGTAGTCGTTTTAATTCACGATTCACGAGACCAAGCGAATAGCCTGAAAGCTCTGCTAACTCTCTTTGATTTTGAATATCTTGTTGTTTAATAAGTTTTAGTAAATCGAGATTTGTTTTGTTCATATTATTTACCTCTCGTATTTTTGTGAACAACATTAGTATACTTTGTTCTGTCACCAACTGCAAGTTTTTAGTGGTAAAGAAATGTTTAAGGCCATAAAAAAAAAGACTAGGGAAGTAATTCTCTTCCCTAGCCAACAAAATCAATATTCAGTTGCATCGATAAAATCCCAGCTTCACTCTTTAAGTAGAAACCGTATTTATCCACGCTATAATCAATGACATTATGCTGATCAAACATCATCGCATAGTGGCTTGCAAAAGCCATTTCCCCAATATTTGTCTCAAAAATTTGGTCATACTTTTGAGGAAGAATCTCTTTTTGCTCTTTCTTTAATACCACTAAATGATATTTATCGTACACTTGGCAATGGCATCCTACCATCCCTTCATAAAAAGGACTATCTCAATCGACATAATCCATGACAAAGAACACATCTGTTAAGCCGCGCTCTTTTAGCATTGCATCTAACTTATTTTTTGCTGCTTCAGTGACTGTAAAGTCCATAATCATTCCTCTTCCTATCAAAAAAGGAGACCAGTGTCCCCTTCAATGATTATTGTTCTTTTGATTCTTCGTTTTCAGATTTTTTAACACGATCTTTGATAATAGCATCAAGTGATGGTGGTGTCACTTCGATGTGAGTTGGTGTATTTAATACGATATCCCACTCTTCGTTTTTAATCATGTCTAATTGTGTTTGTGTTAAGATTTGAAGACGTTGACGGAAAATACGTGTTTCTTTCTTAATTAAATCTGTTTCACGGTTAATTTCTGTTGCTTTTTCAGCCGCTTCTCTCAACATTGCTTGTGCTGCTTTTTCAGCTTCAAACACGATGATTTCAGCGTCTTTACGAGCATTTTCGCGAAGACGATCTGCAGCTTCTTGGGCAACAAGGATTGATTTATTCAATGTTTCTTGAATCGAATTAAAGTATTCTACTTTTTCTTCGTTGAATTTGACGCGTTTTTCTAAATCTTTATTATCGCGAATTAATGTTTCTAATTCTTTCTTCACTTCTTCCAAGAAGTCATTTACTTCTTCTGGATCGAAGCCTTTGAATTTTGTTGAAAAATCTTTGTTATGAATATCGTTTGGTGTAATAGCCATTGAAAAATCTCCTTTATTTTTTATTCTTTTCTAGTAATCCTAGTTCTACTTTAATCTTATCTTTCTTTGTGCGTCCTTCAATCTTTTGAATTTGAAGGCGACCATATCCGCGAATGGATACAATATCTAAAATTTCCAGCATAAAGTCAGGTCTGTTCTCTTCGGTCCAGTTCACCTTTACTTTACCACTTTCAATCATTTCTTTTGAACGCTGTCTTGAGACATTAAATACGGAAGCAATCACCGTATCGAGTCGAAGCGAACTAACGACTGTTTGTACCGCAGTCCAATGATCCACCGGTACAATCAATTTCGTATAGTCGACTTCTTCAAGTCGAACAGCCACTTTCCCAATTTTTTCTAGCTGTTGCTTGATATATTCCTTCATATTTTGAGCGCAGAATAATTGCCAGTCTTCTCCGTTTGAAATAATATCGCCAATCAGGCTACGGTCAAATCCTAGACTCATCAGTGAACCTAAAATCTTTCCATGGCCAAGTGTTGCGAATTTCTTCGGATATTGAATATGAAATAGAGCATTTTCGAAATCCTCTGAAGTTGGCTCATAATATTCCGGACAAATCATACAACGTTTCCGTTCAGCATCAATATACCCGCCATCAAAATAATAACGAACATCGTCATATTGACCCACAATCGCCTCCACAATAAACTGTTGGCGTGGATCCAAATAATTCGTCAATACAGGCGCGTATTGCAGACGGACTTCTTCTACCCATTCTTCCACTTGTTTAAGAAAAGACAATTCCTCTTTTCTAAAGTGTTGTTCTACACCATTTCCCATTTTTTATACCCCAAAAATCTTTGCGACAATAAATAATAGTACTCCTACCGCAACATAAATCACTAAAATAGAAGTTACTAATGCTAAACTATATCTTCCAAATCGTACATTTTTGAATAATGATACATACGGACGGCAACAAGCATCTAATAAGTCCGCCAAGAACATTGGTAGATATAGATTCCAATAAATATTTAATCCATACAGGATTAGCATAAATTGATAGATTCCTGCTACTGTTGTTATAAGTCTAATAATCTCTAAACCCACTAAGTTACACTCCTCTAAAATTCTGTGTGACGAAATGTTTCAACCATCTCGTCATCAAAATTTCCTTGTACTTGGAAATTCGCCGGAGAACAGATAAAGATTTCATCTCTCACCTTTTGTACGTCCCCGTTAATAGCATACGCCACACCGACCACAAAATCAATGACACGTTTTGCATCTTTTGGTTCCATACGTTTAAAGTTAATCAGCACTGCTTCTCCTTTTAAGAGCGCATCTGCAATGCGTTCTGCTTCAGAATACACACTTGGTTCCATCACATAAATCTTAGATGTTTTCTTTACTCCAGGGCTTTGAAATGGAACAACATTTGACGTATTTCTTGAACGTGTTTCTGGAGCTGACTGTGCTACAGGCTCTTCATAGTAATCCATTTGATCATCTTCTTCGTAATAGTCCCCTTCTGGACTTAAGAAGTTTTTTAAACTATTCATGAATCCCATTAGTCTTCCTCCCTTTCAAACCAGCTTGTACCAATTCGAATATGCGTCGCACCACATTCAATCGCCGCTTCAAAGTCTCCACTCATCCCCATACTGAGATATAACGGAGCCTCTAACCCTTCTTCCTTCTCGATTGTTTTAGCAATTTGTGCTAAACGCGAAAAAAAGAAGCGAATTTCTTCATCGCTTGCGTCAAATGGTGCCATCGTCATCAAACCGACAATACGAATCTTTTCATATTGTTTGCTTGCACGGTAAGCATCAAGTGCCTCTTCAGGTGCGAATCCGTGTTTAGACTCTTCCCCAGAGACATTAATTTCTAGCATACAATCTAATGGGTGTTCGAGACGTTTTTCAATCTCCTCCATAATCGAAAAACGGTCAATCGCATGAAATAAATCGATACGATTTATGACTTGCTTCACTTTTCGTTTTTGGAGTGGCCCGATTAAATGCCAGATGATGTCCTCTTGCGGAAATTGTTCTTGTCGTTCTAATAGTTTTTCGACACGATTCTCCGCAAAATGTCGAAATCCTAAATCGTACATTTCTTGAACTTCGCGAGCCGTACGATTTTTCGTTACAACAATCGGACAAACTTCCGTAGATAGTCTATGAACTTGGTTACAAGAAGATGCAACCAAGTTCATAATACGACTTACATTCTGTTTAATGATACTCATTAATTTCTGTTTCTTTTTCTGAAGAATGGCGGAGTATCTAATCCATCATTTTCAGTTTGTTTTGGCTCAACTGGAGCTTCTACAAAGTTACTTTGTGCGAATGGTGAATCTGCTTCTGTTGAGGAAGTAGTTTCACGTACAGTTGTTTCGCGACGGATATCCCAGTCTCCAAATAAATCTTTCTCAGGTTTCTTTTCTTCCACTGGTTGTGGTTTTGAAGGAACTTGTTTTTCTTGGAAAGTTTGAGGGTTATTTCCTAAATCTTTGCGAGTTGCTGTGCTATTCGCGAATGGTGAACGACTAGCGCGTGCTGCTGACTTTTTTTCGTGCTTACGCTCCTCGTCGATACCTGTTGCGATAACAGTAACGATTACTTCATCACCTAAGTTTTCGTTGATTGAAGTACCGAAGATAATGTTTACTTCACTTGTTGAAGCTGCTGCAACGATATCAGAAGCATCTTGTGCTTCGAATAATGTTAAGTCAGAGCCACCAGTGATGTTTAATAGGATTTGTTCTGCTCCATCGATAGATACTTCTAATAATGGTGAAGAAATAGCTTTCTTCGTAGCTTCTGCAGTACGGTTTTCACCACTTGCAACACCAATACCCATTAATGCTGAACCTTGATCTTTCATCACTGTCTTCACGTCAGCGAAGTCCAAGTTTACGTAACCTGGTGCAGTGATTAAGTCAGAGATACCTTGAACCCCTTGACGTAATACGTTATCTGCTTCACGGAAAGCTTCTAACATAGGAGTCTTTTTATCAACGATTTCTAATAAACGGTTATTTGAAATTGTTACTAATGTATCTACGTTTGCTTTTAATTGTGCAACACCTTCTGCAGCGTAGCGACCACGTTTTGGTCCTTCGAAGCTAAATGGACGTGTAACAACACCCACTGTTAATGCGCCTAATTCTTTCGCAATACGAGCAACAACTGGTGCAGCACCTGTACCAGTACCGCCACCCATACCAGCAGTAACGAAGATTAAGTCTGCTCCAACTAAAGCTTCGCGAATTTGTTCTTCACTTTCTTCAGCTGCTTTAAGACCGATTTCAGGTAATGAACCTGCACCTAAACCTTTAGTAAGTTTTGGTCCTAATTGAATTTTAGTTTCTGCTTCTGAGTTTCTTAATGCTTGAGTATCTGTGTTAGCTACGATGAACTCTACACCTTGTACTCCTTCTGAAATCATACGGTTAACAGCGTTGTTACCAGCACCACCAACACCAATGACTTTAATGACTGCGCCATCTAAATTTGTATCGAATTCGAAATCCATTATATTTCCTCCTTGGTTCTCATCTTAATTTTCGTCAATAAACATTTTAAAGAAGTTCTTCACTTTCGCTCCAAACCCTTGTTCTTCACCAGTTGGTTCTTGTTCATACTCTTGTGGTTGTTGAACAGGAGCCGTTGGTTGAGTTTGTACAGGAGCACTTTGTGGAGTGCTTTGTACTGGGCGTTGTTCCATTACCGGTTTACCCTTTTGAGCAATACGATGAACATCATCTAAGCTTGCAGCGTATTTGATTAACCCCATACTTGTTGCGTAAATAGGATTTCTCATTCCCATTTGCTCTGGAATATAAGTTTTCACTTGTACTCCGAAGATTTCTTGTGCTAACTCTTGAACTCCTGCTAGTGAAGAAGCTCCACCTGTTAACACGATTCCTCCTGGAAGTTTTAAAGCTTCCACTTGGTCTAATGCACGTTTTACAGTTTCAAAGGTTTGAACCACACGTGCTTCGATAATTTCTGATAAGTAATGTTCATCTACTTTAACTGGATCCTTCTTACCAATTGTTTCTACTGGGAAGAATTCATCAGCTGAAGTTTCAGATGAAATCGCATATCCGTATTCACGTTTAATGCGTTCTGCATTTTCAAAGCTTGCATTCAAGATGATTGAGATATCTTTTGATACGAAATCTCCACCTTCTTGATCCACAAATGAGAATTTTAATTGGTTATCGTGCATTACTGAAGCACTTGTTTGTCCGCCACCCATATCGATGAGGACTGTACCAAATTCTCTTTCTCCTGGTGTTAATGCTACTTGGCTAATCGCTAATGGTTGGATCACCATTTCTTCGATGTTTAAGCCAGCTTTGTCAATACAACGTTTAATATTATGTACGATCGTCTTAGGACCGGTAATCATGCTCGCAAACAATTCAAGACGAACACCAATCATTCCGCGTGGGTCTTTAATTCCATCAAATCCATCTACGATAAATTCTTCTGGAATCACAGAGATGATTTCACGTTCAGGTGCTACTGAACGAACTTTCGCTGCGGAAATAACGTTGTATACATCCACATCTGTAATCTCTCTATTTTCACTTGATACGGCAATCATACCGTGGCAAGGTTCGATTGAGATTTGATTACTTGGAATTCCAACGATAACATCCTTGATTTGGATGTTTGATTTTTGTTCTGCTTGACGAACTGCTTTGCGAATAGATTCAACTGTTTCGTCAATATCAACGATGACTCCACGGCTTAATCCTTCTGATTTTTCATTGCCGACTCCAATAATATTTAATTGCCCTCTGACATATTCAGCTACTACAACCTTTATTGAAGTGGTTCCAATATCTAAACTCACATAA
>CALJSD010000088.1 GCA_937976325.1 uncultured Carnobacterium sp. | reverse complement strand
CGTGAAACGTTCTGCGGATGTTTCGGGAAACGCACGCCATTTCTGCGATTGCGAGCTCGACTACACCAGGATGCGTTCAATCTCATCCAAGAACAAAAAACAAACCAAAACAAAAAGGGGAAAACAAAATGAACATTAAAAAATTATTCGTAGCTGCAGCGGCAGCATTATCATTAGCAGCATGTGGAGCTGCACAAACATCAAACTCTGGAAACTCAGCTTCAACTGAAGCAAAAGCTGAATCAAAACACGTGAAAATCGGGGTTAACGCAGGTAACCACGACGTTTGGGACGATGTTATTGCTCGTTTGAAAGAAAAAGAAGGTATTGAAGTTGAATTAGTAGAATTCACTGACTACGTACAACCTAACCAAGCGTTAGAAAACGGCGACGTTGATTTGAACTCTTTCCAAACAATTATTTACTTAGAAAACTTCAACAAAGAACAAGGAACACACATCAAACCAATCGGCTACACTGTAATTGCTCCAATGGGTGTTTACTCTAAGAAAATTAAAGACGTAAGTGAATTAAAAGATGGCGATACAATTGCTATTCCTGAAGATACTTCAAACAACTCACGTGCATTACGTTTACTACACGCAGCAGGCGTAATCAAATTAAAAGATCCTAACAACACTTTAGCAACTAAAGATGACATCGTTGAAAATCCTAAAAACATCCAAATCAAAGAATTACCTGCTGGACAAACAGCTCGTGCTTTAGATGATGTTGCTGCTTCATTAATCAACAACGGTTTCGCTGTTGAAGCTGGATTCCAACCAACAAAAGATGCAATCTTCATCGAACAAATTACTGATTCTTCACAACCTTACTACAACGTAATCGCTGCTAAAGAAGGTAATGAAAACAACGAAGTTTACAAAAAAATCGTAGAATACTACCAATCACCTGAAACAGCTAAGAAAATCGAAGAAGTTTCAAAAGGTGCTAACGTACCAGTTTGGGAAAAAGCTACTTTGAAATAACAAAACCTTAAGAGGCGTGCTTAGCATGCCTCTTTATTCAATGAAAGAAGGCAAAGACGATGAGCGAAATTAAACAAAAAGCACAAGCGTTAGAAGAATATCTTGTCGCAACAAGAAGACATTTTCATGAAAATCCAGAATCAAGCCTAAAAGAGTATGACACTGCAGCCTACATTCAAAAAGAATTAACATCATTTGGAATTCCATTTGAAAAAGTGGGTGAAACAGGTACTTTAGCCATTATTAAAGGTAGTAAGGGAGAAGGAAAGAAAGTTTTACTTCGTGCTGACATCGATGCGCTAGAACTTCCTGATTGCACTGGTAAACCTTATGCGTCTAAACGTCCAGGGTTAAACCATGCTTGTGGTCATGATTCTCACACAACAATGGGATTAGGAACTGCTAAGGTCTTGAATGAATTGAAAGATACATTTGCCGGAACGGTCTTAATCGCATTCCAACCTGCTGAAGAAATCGGAGCAGGGGCTAAACAATTCGTTGCTTCTGGAAAAATCGATGATATCGATGAATCATTTGCCATTCACGTGAACTCAGGATTACCAGTTGGAACGTTTGCGGTCGAAGGTGGACCAGTGAACGCTTCTTGTGATATTTTCAAAATCAAAATTACAGGAAAGAGCGCTCACGTAGGTCGTCCACATTTAGGACATGACGCACTTGTGACAGCTAGTGAAGTCGTGGTTGCTTTGCAAACAATCGTCGCTCGTGAAGTGAATCCAATCGACCGTGCTGTGGTTGGAGTAGGTAAATTGAATGCGGGGACTCGTTATAATATCGTTGCCAACGATGCTGAAATCGAAGGAACGATTCGTGCATTCAGTCATGAAACGCGTGCGCACTTGAAAGAAGCTGTCACACGTATCGCAAAAGGTATTGCTGAACTGAACCGTTGCGATTTTGAAATTGATTGGTATGATGCGGCTGCTCCGGTGATTAATACTCCAGAGTTAGCAGAAGAGTTCCAAAAAGTAGTTTCGAAAGTAGAAGGAATCGACAACTTGATTACAAAATACGAATCATCTATGGGTGCCGATGATTTTGCGGATTACTTAGTGAATAAACCAGGTGTTTATGGATTGCTAGGTAGCCAATCTGGCGAAGACACAGCTTATGGACATCACCATGAAAAATTCGATATTGATGAACGTGTGTTAGCGCTTGGCGTCGAAATTGAAGTGAAGTATTTCTTAAGCAGACTTGCATAGAAAGTTAGAGAAGAAGGTCGAAAGGGTTTTCGGCCCTCTTTTTTATTTAAAAACGTTAAAAAAAATTAATATTTGTGGCAATGTCATAGGCAAGAAAGAAGGCTTATGCTATAATTCTTTTGTGTCTGAAACTAGAACAGTTGTTTTTCAGAAAGAGATTATGAAAAGGTGCTCGGGAGAAAACGATGAAACCATTATTAGAACAATTAGAACTAAATATTAAACAAAACAAAGTCATTTACCGACACGATTTGATGCCGGAAGAAGAATTGACCGCCAGCCTTGTCTGGGAGTACTCAGATAAGCTAGCAGCATACTTAAATGAAACGTATAAAGGAAATAAATCTCCAATCGTAGTCTATGGTCATAAACATCCATTTATGTTGGTGTACTTCTTGGCTTGTGTAAAATCAGGTCATGCCTATTGCCCGGTTGATGTAAATACACCAATCGACCGCGTTGAAGATATCATTGCGACAGTAAAGAGTCCCGTTGTGCTCGTAAGTGAAGAGATTTCGCTAGATGCACCAACGTTGACGGTTTCTGAAGCTAAAAAAGTGATTGCTTCTACGACAGAACGTATTTCAAAAGACCATTATGTTAAAGGTGAAGATGTTTTCTATATTATCTTTACTTCAGGAAGTACAGGGAAGCCAAAAGGAGTTTCGATTACTTACAATAACTTGAACCACTTTTTAGATTGGTTTACAGGTTATTATAAAGAGAAAGGACCACAAGTCTTCCTAGGACATCCGCCGTTCTCATTTGATTTATCAGTGATGTCACTTTGGCCAGCACTCTATATGCATGCACCGCTTGTTCAAATTGATAAAGAACACTTGCAAGATTTCAAATTGTTATTTAAAACATTAGAAGAATCAAAAGCGACGGTATGGATTTCAACGCCGTCATTTGCGGAAATGTGCTTAGTGGATCCAAGTTTTAACCAAGAACTACTCCCTGAATTAGAGCAATTTGTTTTCTGTGGTGAGAAGTTATTCAGTACAACCGTTGAAAAATTAATGGAACGATTCCCACGTGCGGAAGTGGTAAACACATATGGCCCAACGGAATCAACCGTTATGGTAACGTGGATGCCATTAACAAGAGAATTGCTAGAGAAGTATCCGGACAATCTACCTGTGGGTGTGATTAAGCCTGGAACAACCGTGTTAATTGATGGTCCAGAAAGCGGCGAAATCATCATTTACGGAAATACAGTCGCAAAAGGTTATTATGAAAACCCTGAAATGAATGCGAAACATTTCTTTGAAGTGGATGGTGAGCGTGCATACCGTACGGGGGACGTGGGACATTTCGAAGGAGATTTATTATTCTGCGAAGGACGAATCGATTTCCAAATCAAATTACATGGTCACCGTATCGAGTTGGAAGATATCGACAATAACTTATTGAAGAATCCGAAAATCCGTCAGGCCGCAACGGTTCCTTCGATGGCGGATGGGAAAGTAAAATCGATTACGTCATTTGTCGTGTATAATGAACCAATCGAAAAACGTTTTGAAACAGTTAAACTCGTGAAAAAAGAATTGGCGCAACATGTGCCGGAATATATGATTCCAAAGAAAGTCGTCTTCTTAGACGAAATGCCGTTAAATAATAATGGTAAAATTGATAAAAAACAATTAAAGGAGCTTGTGTAGTCGATGCATTATTTTGAAGGTCTCTCTTTCTTCATGACGCTAGGACTCGTATTAATCGTAGCGTTCATATTAAATGTCTTTCAAAAATCTACGTATTATCTATCATTACTATTCTCATTAGTGATGGTCTATTTCGTGTTTATTAAAACACCAGACCAATTGATTGCACTTTTGGGATTTGTAGTGTTAGGGTATATTTTGATGCAGTTGACCTCTAAGCTAAAAGACCGCAAGAGGACAATGTCACTCATGGTGTTGTTAGCGGGAATGCCGTTAATTGTGGTGAAAGTATTGCCTGTGTTTCATGTGAATGGATTTGGTTTTTTAGGAATTTCTTATATGACCTTCAAATTAGTCCAAATCATAGTTGAGATGTATGACGGGTTGATTGAAAAGCCGATGTCTGTTCTCGATTACACGCATTTCTTATTATTCTTCCCGGCGCTCAGTTCTGGACCAATTGACCGTAGCAGACGCTTTATGGACGATTGGCACAAGCAAAGAAGTCGAGCAGAGTATCTAGAACTTGCAGGTACGGGTATTTTTAGGTTAGTTTTAGGTTTGTTCTATAAATTGGTGTTATCCGGAATGGTATTTCAATATATGAATGGACCGGTAGGAAAAGATGTGACATACCTCATAACCTATATGTATCTCTACACGGCATATTTATTCTTTGACTTTGCAGGATACAGTTTAATGGCGGTAGGGGCAAGTAATATCCTTGGTGTTGAAACACCGATGAACTTTAACTTCCCATTTATTAGTATCGACATTAAAGATTTCTGGAACAGATGGCATATTACGTTATCGACATGGTTACGTGATTTTGTGTTCTCGCGTGTTGTAATGCGATTCATGCGTAAGAAAGTATTCAAGAAGAGATTGACGACGGCGATGGTTGCCTATATGATCAACATGACCTTCATGGGATTTTGGCATGGGGTGACACTGGACTACATCATCTACGGTGTGTATCACGGAGTGCTGATGGCGTCGTTTGAATGGTATCAGAAGAAATCGAAGTTTTATAAGAAAAACAAGAATAAGACTTGGTATAAAATTACAAGTTGGATCATCACAATGCATTTAGTGATGTTTGGGTTCTTGATTTTTTCAGGAAAACCATTATTATGGATAAGTAAATTAATTTCAATGCAATAGGAGGGATTTCCATGGAAGAAAGAATTTTAGAAATTCTAGAAGAAATTTGTGAAGATGAAGTAGTATACGAAGATAAAGACATCAACTTGAAAGAAGAAGGGTTAATGGATTCATTAGCATTCGTTGAACTTCTTGTTCGCTTAGAAGAGTTCGGTATCGAAGTGGCTCCAACAGAAGTGACTTACGAAGAAATCGATACTCCAAATAAAATTATTAAATACGTTTCAGAACGTGTTGGTTAATTTAAAATAGTGAAAGGCGCTTCCTGCGAGTAGGAGGCGCCTTTTTGCGTATCTAGAATTTAATATTTAATAGTTCGTTTACTTCGGTATAAGCGGATTGAATTCTCTCAAGTGTTTCTTTATCTACGGTATGTTCTAGAGGTCCGCCTGGGATATAGTTTTCAGCAAGAAAGACTTGATAATCATAGGCAGGGCCGCCCATAAAGCGACGATCAATTTCGGTACGTGAAACCCATGTTGGATGAGCTTTAACGCTTGTAAGGGTCGTCTTTCCATTTTCTTTTTCAATCGTGATATCCATAATTACGCCACGTTCGGTCCAGATGTTTTCTAAGGTTTCGACGCGTTGGTTAGAAAGGAGGTTCCCCATTGAGTAGATGATGAATTTCTTTTCGCCGTCTTTAGTGATAGTTTCGGTCGGTTCGACCACGTGTGGATGTCCGCCGAAAACCACATCGGCACCCCATTCGATCATTTTATGATACGTATCGATTTGCCCTTGTGTTGGATGAAGGTGATATTCTTCTCCCATTTGTGGCAATACAATCGTAAAGTCGGCAATTTCTTCAGCGCGTTGGATGAGTTGTTTTACCTTTTGCATATTCAAATCGTATAAGTGGTTGTTATATTCTTCGTCGGTAAGGCTTGCTTCGATTCCGTTGAATCCATACGCAAATCCAAGGATAGCGACTTTAATGCCATTGACTTCTTTTACAAGAATGCCTTCTGACGGGTCGACCTTTACCCCGAAAATATCGAGTCCGTTTTTGCGGAAAGCGTTGGCTGTATATTTCAAGCCTTCGATGCCTGTATCAAGAATATGGTTATGCGCTAAGTCGAGGACGTCGTATCCGGCGTCTTTAATGCTCTGAATCACTTCTTCGGGCGCGTTAAAAATAGGATATCCAGCAAGAGGTTCGTTTGGGTTGATGGTTCCTTCGAAATCTCCAATCGCAAGGTCCGCGCTGGATACGAGTGGGGTAATTTGTTCATAGTCATTTTTAAAATCATATGACGTCCCATCAAATGCACTTCCATAAACGATGTCGTGATAGAGCATATCCCCACTCGCGGTGATGCGAGCCACTTGTTTATTCGTTGGTGGAGACTGAGGGTTATTTGGTGTAGCGGCAGCCTCTTGATTTTGTTCAGAGGATGCCTTCGATGTTTGAACAGCCTCTATACTTTCTTGTGCAGAGGGACGCATAAGGAAACCTGCCGTAATCGTAAATGCAGATAAGATACAAACCCCATAAAATTCCATTCGTTTGATTTTGTCATTCTGTGAATTGCCTCTCATAAATTCCCCTCCAAAACCTGTAGTAATTGTATTATACCCCGAATTAATTCCTATTTAAATAGTAATTTTGGAATATGAAGAAATAATTAATTTAATCACAATATCCTCTAGAATTACTCAGCTGATAGCTATATAATTTAGTTGAAGGCAGTAGGTGATAGTTTTTTATAGGAAATTGTTATAGGAAGGGTGTAGGGAAATGGATAAGTCGATTAGGTTTCTTCTAAGAATTTTCTGTTGTTTAGCTGCTTTGATTATTTTAGTTCTAGTGCGGTTTAGAGTAGCTAGTGTGTATGGTGATACGGCAACCTCGAGTCATCCTAAGGACGAAATCATTCATCTAGAAGAAGAAATTCTCAATATGTCTCGTGATGGGGACGAACATATAGAAGCGGTTGATTTTGAGCATGCGGTCGAGATGTATTTTGATGTACCGCTGTTTAAAGAGGAAAAGAATCTAGATAGTGAAGAAATTGAACGTATCATAACTGATAGTCACTACAAATGGGTGGTTCCGATAAAGAATCCTACAGTGGAGAAAGAGGCGAATCTTTATATAGGAGGCCCAGCGAATTCATCAGAAATAGAAGCTAAAGTGAAGCAGGGATATTTGACAAAAGAAGAAGGAGAAAAACTGATTCAGTCACAAGGGAAATGGACGGTTGCCTATGTAAGCACTTATGAGAAGAATGCGCATTCAATTATAAAAGTGGCTCAGGAAGTGATTGCCAGAGAGGATTTGAATGTTGAAAAGATTTTGTTTGTTGTGCCAAAAGGACTACAAGTCCCGGTGGTGCTTATAAAAGTCGATGGAGCTTATAAAGTATTGTTTCATGAATTTCCTTTAGTAGAAGGAGGTATCTCAAATGTAAAAGGTGAGTTATCTCTGGATTGGTTCTATCCATTTAACGAGGCTAAGGAAGTAGTGCGTGAGTTTGCTAAGGAACATCAATTAGGTTTGACAAGTGATGATGCGAGACCGAATGGCGTTGTCATCTCGTGGAGAGAGTATTCCGTTGCAATTATTTGTATATCGATTGTTGGATTCGTCCTTTATAAACTGTTTCGAAAAAAGATAGCGCAACCAAAACGTACTAATCCTTAAGAAACTGTAACAAAACAACAAAGGGTGGAAAAAATAGATCAATTAGGGTATAATAAAAACGTTAAAAATAAATGCTGTAAGCATCAAGGAGGAACTAAAACATGAGTCGTTTAGTAAGCATGACTGAAATGTTACAAAAAGCTAAAGAAGGTAAATACGCTGTTGGTCAATTCAACATCAACAACTTAGAATGGACACAAGCAGTATTAACAGCAGCTCAAGAAGCTAACTCACCAATTATCTTAGGTGTATCTGAAGGCGCTGGTAAATACATGGGTGGACCAAAAGTTGTTTCAGCTATGGTAAATGCATTATTAGATGCAATGAACATCACTGTTCCAGTAGCATTACACTTAGACCACGGTTCTTCAGTAGAAGTATGTAAACAATACATCGACGCTGGATTCAGCTCAGTAATGTTTGACCACTCTCACTTCCCAATCGATGAAAACATCGCATTAACTAAAGAAGTTGTAGAATATGCACATCCAAAAGGAGTTTCAGTTGAAGCTGAAGTAGGTACTGTAGGTGGTACTGAAGATGGCGTAACTGGAGGAATCAACTACGCTGACTTAAACGAATGTGTACGTATGGTTAAAGAAGCTAAAATTGATGCATTAGCAGCAGCTCTAGGTTCTGTTCACGGAACTTACTCAGGTGAACCAGTATTAGGTTTCGATGAAATGTTAGCTATCTCAGAAGCTACAGGTGCTCCATTAGTATTACACGGTGGATCAGGTATCCCAGAATACCAAATCAAAAAAGCGATCGAACGTGGACATGCTAAAATCAACGTTAACACTGAATTACAACAACAATGGACAGCAGCAGTTCGTGCTAAATTAAATGCAGACGCTGGTGTTTATGACCCACGTAAAATTATCAAACCTGGTTTCGATGCAATCGTTAAGATTACAAAAGAAACAATGGACATCTTCGGTTCAACAGGAAAAGCTTAATAATCACTATTTTGAGGCAGGCGATTTCGCCTGTCTCTTTTTAATTAGACCAATAAATATCCACTGGCTAAGCCGGTGGATATTTATTTGAGCAAAATAATACTATAAAAGAGCAAAATTATCATATGTGATAATTATCATATATGATAATTTTAAGGTGTGGAGGTGGGAGAGATGAAGCGCAAGTTTAAAATTGAAAAAGATATGGTAGATCGGTTAGATGAGTATTCATACGAAGAAAAAGTAAAATATGCAGCCATATTAAAAATACTGCAAGAAGATGGGTTAACAGAAGAGATGATTCAAAAATGGGGTCGATGGTATAAAGGGAAACACGGATTGCTAATAACCCTTTCAAAAAATGTTAAGGAGGAGATGGACGATGGGGACGTACCTAACTTCAAAACTTTGCAAGCTTTCATCAGAATATCCGACGTTTGAGTATGATTTAGAAAAGGAAATGATGATGCAGCGAGTTGCGTTACAAATGACAAAGTTACAAACGGTGACCGGACTTTCTTTAGAAGATTTTGCAAAAGAAGTTGACCTTAAAGCATCAAATCTTTCGAGATTGCAGAGTGGAGACCATAATCCAACTATTCTTACTCTGTTGGATTTAGCTTATCGATGTGGATATGATGTAGAAGTGAAAGTAAAAAAGAAAAAACTGCCTAAGTAGCATTACAAAATTACAATTGTTCACAGAAAAAATCTCTTAGAGCATAGCAATTGAACTCCTAAATTGGTTTTTATAAGTGTAAGGCTTATTAGATTATGAATAGAAATGAGGAGGAAAAATGATGACACATCATACAATTGTTGAGAAGAAACTGCATTTACGATTCAAAGGGAGTGACAGAAAAACAAAGAACCTGATTATTTCACGTCCTAAGGATAAATTGAAGAAGGATTCAGCTAATATAGCAATGGAGAGTATTGTAGAAGCTAATCTTTTTGAAAAAGACGGAGTACAATTGTATGAAGGCCGAAGAGATGCTTATTATAAGACGCGGAGAGTGGATGTCTTTCTTTAACAACAATAAATAATCGAATAAATATCCACCGGCTAAGACGGTGGATATTTATTTGTGGAGTAAGTTTCTTCTATATAGATTGTACCGAATAAAAGGGAACATTTTCTCTTAAGAAAATTCTTGACGTGTTGAAGGAGAAATGCTATTCTATTAGAGGTGCTTTTATACCTGATTCCTGATAAGTAATCAAATCAGTCGTGCTGACTGGTAAGAAGGCCATTTTATGAGACAGCGATGTCTTTTAATTTTTAACAAAAAATGGTCCGCCCGGAAGTGTGGACCAAGAAGAACCCGTTAGGGAAGGAGGAAGAGCTTAATGCCAACTATTAACCAATTAGTCCGTAAACCTCGTAAATCAGCAGTTGAGAAATCAGCTTCTCCAGCGTTAGGTAAAGGCTATAACAGTTTCAAAAAATCACAAACGAATACAAACTCTCCACAAAAACGTGGTGTATGTACTCGTGTAGGTACTATGACACCTAAAAAACCTAACTCAGCGTTACGTAAATACGCTCGTGTACGTTTATCTAACTTAATCGAAGTAACTGCGTACATTCCAGGTATCGGTCACAACTTACAAGAACACAGCGTAGTATTAATCCGTGGTGGACGTGTAAAAGACTTACCAGGGGTACGTTACCACATCATCCGTGGTGCATTAGACACTGCTGGAGTTAACAACCGTATGCAAGGTCGTTCTAAATACGGTACAAAACGTCCTAAAAAATAATTTAGGCTAACAATAAACAATAATAAATAACTCA
>CALJSD010000087.1 GCA_937976325.1 uncultured Carnobacterium sp. | reverse complement strand
ATGTAATACGAAAAATTGACCCATGATTTAATACAGTTGAAACAGAAATTTCACCATTATAGCTTTCCGTTAATTCTTTTGCAATCGATAATCCTAAACCATTACCGCCTCTTTCTCTAGAACGAGCTTTATCCACACGATAAAATCTTGAAAATACCTTTTTACGATCCTCTTCCGTCATCCCCATTCCGAAGTCTTGTACAGCAATTTCAACATGTTCCTCTCCTTTTGACAAGCTAACAATAATTTCCTTACGCTCTAAAGAGTATTTAACTGCATTATCCATTAAAATAATGACTACTTGCTCAAAATGATTTAAATAAATTGGAACCCATAATTGCCGTTTCAAATCATCATCAAATACAAATGTGAAATCAGGATATAATATTTCAAAATTATGAACGACTTGTCTAACAACCTCTGTTACATTAGTTGTAGCATCTTTATATTGTTCTTTTACTTGAGGAGCCCTAGACAAGTCTAACATTTCTTGTACTAAAGTTTTCATTCTTCCTAATTCAAATAGTGAAGCTTGAAGGGATTCTTCTAAAACTTCTGGATCATCTTTCCCCCAACGGTTTAATAATTTTAAATGCCCTTCTACTATGGCAACAGGTGTTCTTAATTCATGAGAAACATCTTCTACGAAATGTTTTTGTTGTTCGATATAAAAACTAATTTTATCTAATAATTCATTAAAATGCTTTGACACAATTGTAAATTCATCATTTTTATTCGAAATACTTAAACGTTTAGTTGCAATATTTTCTTCACTAATCGATGAAATAATTTCTTGAATTTTTTTAATGGGTTTTGTCATTTGATTCGATAAAAAATACCCTAATGCGATAGCAAGAAACATAGATACAGCAATCGCATAAATGGCTAATTGATTTAACTCTTGATTTAATTGTTGCATATTTACTAAGCGATTGGTAATCGATAAATACCCTAATAACACTCTCGTCTTGTTTGATAAAATAGGAACTGATGATTGAACAATTTTTTTACCATTTTTAAAAGTTTTGATTTGTGTTTTCGCTTCTGTTCCAATAGCTTCTCCATCATTCCATGTTTGAGTTTTAAAAATTTCTTTTCGATTCGTACCAAAGACTTGTACATTAAACTGATGATCATTTGTATAAAATTTCTTTTGGTAGATCCCATCTTTATCTTTTTGATAACTATTATTTTGATTTAAAACAGCCAAAACATTTGCAGCTGTAATGGGAGATTCATACTCTGATAATTTTTCATTTAATTGTTCACGGTATTTTTCCGTTAGTGCTACTTCTTGACTTTGATAATGTTGTATTTCAAATCCTATAAATCCAACAATTACCATTGTTAATAGTAAAAAAATAGTGGTCGAAATAATCAACCACCATTTTTTTCCAACGGAAGTTTCTTCATGTTCTAATTTCATGATTTCCTCCATTATGTCTGATTAACGACGCATTACATAACCTGTTCCTCGAACAGTTTGGATGTAACTTTCACGACCTGGAACGTCAATTTTATTTCTTAAATAACGAATATATACATCAATTACATTTGTTTCAACTTCCATTTTATATCCCCATACTTCGTTTAATAAAACTTCTCGAGATAAAACAACATTAATATTTTCCATTAACATTAATAATAATTCATATTCTCGTTTTGTTAAATCTACTAATTCTCCATTACGACGAACTGTACGGTTTTCTTTTTCAATGACTAAATCACGATATTCTAAAATCGTTTGTTTTTGCACACGTGCTTCTTCTTCGATGCTTAGTCTTCTAAACAATGCACGAATTCTCGCTAAAATCTCTTCAATTTCAAAAGGCTTCACAACATAGTCATCAGCCCCTTGATCAAGCCCCGCAACACGGTCCATCACTGAATCACGCGCTGTCATAATGATGACTGGAGTTTGTTTCACTTGACGAAGACGACGAACGACTTCTAATCCATTCATTTCTGGTAACATTAAATCTAATAAAATAGCATCCCACTGCTCATCGATAGCTGCTTGTAAACCGCTACGGCCATCTGAGCATACTTTTGTTTCATAGCCTTCATGCTTTAATTCTAATTCTACAAAGCGACTTAAATTTCGTTCATCTTCAATAATTAAAATACGTTGGTTCGCTGGCATTATAAGACTCCCTTCTCTATTCTTTCCTAACACGTTTATCATATCATATTCATAAGATTCTTAACAGAATTTAATGAAATTTTCTGTCAATTTCGAATTAAAATTAACATATATGTTAATTTTGGATAATAAAAAGAACTAATCTACTCTGTAGATTAGTTCCTTTATTTTTATAATATTTGTTCAGTTTATTGAACTTGTTCTTCAGTAGTCGTTTGGACTGTTGTTTCAGGTACTGCTTCAGCTTTGTCAATAGTAATTAGTTCTGTTGTAGTAGACACTTTCGGTAACTCTTTCCAAATCCCCTCTTGATCAACATAGTAACCGTCTGGAGTTACTGTATTTCTAAGCATTGCACCTGACTTGTCAAAGTAATGCCAGCCATCACCTAATTTGATCCAACCTGTCTGCATTACACCGCTGCCGTCAAAATAATACGTTAAGTGATAAACTTGATACAAGCCTGTTACCATTTTTCCATTTTCTGCTAAATAGTACCACTTATTATTTTCTTGATACCATCCTGTCTGCATTGCACCAGTGCTCTTGAAATAGTAATAACCTCCAGCTATCCACTTCCAACCAGTTTGCATTGCTCCACTGTCAGTAAAGAAGTACTTAGTTCCAGCTATTTCTTTCAAACCAGTTTCCATTGCTCCTGCTCCATTTAAGAAATACCAAACACCACTAATTTGTTTCCATCCTGTTTGTAAATAACCATTTGAATCAAAATAATACCAGACACCACCAGATTGTTGCCAGCCTGTTTGAAGGGTTCCTGATGAACTAAAGAGGTAGCGATTGTTTCCAATTGTTTGCCAGCCTGTAACCATTCCACCAGAACTATTTAAATAGTACCAAGAACCACTCAAATATTTCCATCCTGTCTGCATATACCCATTGTTATCAAAGTAATACCAGACGTTACTAATCTGTTGCCAGCCTGTTTGCATTGCTCCTGCTGAATTGAAATAGTACCAAGTACCACTTAATTGTTGCCACCCAGTTTGCATTACACCTGAGCTATTAAAATAATACCAAATACCACTGATTTTCTTCCATCCAGTCACCATGACATAATTTTCGTAATAATACCATTTACTATCAACTTGTTCCCAACCAGTAGCTTTTACTTTATTTAACGGTTTTCCATCTTCTCTACGCGAGCGATATTGGCCACCCGATTTAAAAATCTCACAGGCTGTTCCATCTTTATCACGATCAAGATGCCCCGCATATCCCGGTTCCCCAACTAAAATATCCCCATAACCTGCAGCCCATGCTTCTGAACAATTTCTAAAATAAACTGTATCTGCATGAACAGTATTTTCTATCGGTAAGATAAAAGATACTAAAACTGCAAAAAAACAAATAATTACTTTTTTTAATTTCATACCTAAACTCCTTTTCAAAGTAATAACTTCATTATAAATGAAACCGTTATCTTATTCAATCGAATATTGTAAGCCCACCAAAAAAGCCCTAGCCAAATTGGCTAGGACTTCATCATTTGTAATTATTGTTCAATCTCTTTTTCTTGAGCCCATTCGAAGTGGAATGTTCCTGGTTTGTCTACACGGTTGTAAGTATGTGCACCGAAGTAGTCACGTTGAGCTTGAATTAAGTTTGCAGGTAATGTTTCTGAACGGTATGAATCGTAGTATGCTAATGCACTTGAGAATGTTGGTACTGGGATACCAGCACGAACAGCCGTTACAACAACATCACGAACTGCATCTTGATAAGATTCAGTTACATATAAGAAGTACTTATCTAATAATAAGTTCTTCAATTGAGGATCACGTTCGAACGCATCTGTAATCTTTTGTAAGAATTGCGCACGGATGATACATCCAGCACGGAAGATTTTTGCGATTTCGCCGTAGTTTAAGTCCCAATTGAACTCTTCGCTTGCTACACGCATTTGAGCAAATCCTTGCGCGTAACTCATAATTTTAGAGAAGTATAATCCTTTACGAACTTGTTCAATTAAAGCTTGACGTTCTGAATTTGTTAATTCTGGAATCTTAGTTGCTGCTAACTCTTTACTTGCTGCAACACGTTCTTCTTTCAATGTTGAAATGAAACGTGCAAATACAGATTCGGTAATTAATGGAAGTGGCACACCTAGGTCTAATGCGCTTTGTGAAGCCCATTTACCAGTACCTTTGTTTCCAGCAGTATCCATAATGATGTCCACCATTGGACGGCCTGTTTCAGGATCTTTCTTCGTTAAAATATCTGCTGTGATTTCGATTAAGTAGCTATCTAATTCGCCTTGGTTCCAGTCTTTGAATACTTCAGCACATTCTTCTACAGATAATCCACCTACACGACGTAAGATATCGTAACTTTCAGCGATTAATTGCATGTCACCGTATTCGATCCCGTTGTGAACCATTTTTACGTAGTGGCCTGCACCGTTTGGTCCAATGTAAGTCACACATGGAGCACCATCGTCTGCTTTAGCAGAGATTTCTTCTAAGATAGGTGCTACTAAGTCGTATGCTTCTTTTTGCCCACCAGGCATGATTGAAGGTCCTTTTAAGGCTCCTTCTTCCCCACCAGATACACCAGTACCGATGAAGTTGATTCCTGAGTTTGCAAGTTCTTCATTACGACGCATTGTATCACGGAAGAATGTATTTCCTCCATCGATTAAAATATCGCCTTTATCTAAGTGTGGAAGTAAACTTTGAATTGTCTTATCTGTTGCTTCACCAGCTTTAACCATTAATAAGATTCTTCTTGGTTTTTCTAAAGACTCTACAAATTCTTCAACAGAATATGTTGGAACTAATTTTTTATCTGGATGTAGAGCAATCACTTCGTCTGTTTTTGAAGTTGTACGGTTGTAGATTGAAACGCTATAACCACGGCTTTCGATGTTTAAAGCCAAGTTACGTCCCATAACAGCCATACCCACGACACCAATTTGTTGTTTTGACATGAGAAACTTCCTCCAATTTGTTTTATTTAACACATCTATGTTATCAAAAATCACGCCTTTTTGAAAGGCATTTGAATGCTTTTCTTTTACTAAAGCTCTTTTTCATTTCACTCATTTTCACTCTTAGAAAACCTTTTAACATTTAACTCTAGTAATTCACATCGATTTACGGTAAACTATTACCGAGCAAAGAAAAAAGGAGCGATTTTGTTGGCAAAGAAAAAACGTAATCTTTCAACAGTTGAAAAAATTACACGTGTTGTAGCCGTATTAATGCTAATCGGTACACTCGGTGCTATCATCTTACAAGTAGCCTTAACTGCAATGAACTATAAATAAAAAGAATCCGGTAGGAAATTCCTACCGGATTTTATTTTTTAAATCGTAATTTCTTCTCTATCGCGAACCATATAAGCTTTTAATGGAGTAAGACTAGCAAGCCAGTATAATCCTCCACCTAGTAAGGCTGTAAATCAACTACCTGTTGTAATGAGGAACAATGGGCTTTGAATTTGTTGCGTTACAGGATTATAAACAAATAATACTGCCACGATCAATGAAATGAACACACAACTCATCCCCACAATATTAAAGCCTTTAGTATATTGATATGCATCGTGTCCCTTTAAGAAATAAGCGGAACGAAGCGCCAACTTTTGTTTTCTGAGTAGGAAGAAGTCTACGACAATCATTCCAATAATTGGCCCTTGGATATAAGCGGCTAGCGAAATAAATGAACCGAAGTATTCCTCAACGCCACCCCAAATCGTTAACGCACTAACGTAAACAAATGCAATCCATACCATCAACTTGTAGCTGAGTTTTGGCATCCCACTTTTTACAATCATACAGTTTACATATGAACCAGTTCCTTGTGTACCGATGTTGGCAAAGGCTACTAATAATAAACTCAATAGTGCAAATGCTGGTGTACTTAACGTTGCTAACATTGTTGTTGGGTCACTTTCATAAGCCCCTGTTTTCACGAACATCGCAAGAGCCATCACTCCACCTGTAGCTACGAAGAATGGTGCGACAACCCCATAAGAAAGTGTTGTTGCCCAGTAACCACTACGTTCTGTTTTCGCTAAACGTGGAAGAACTAATGCTTGTGTTGACCATGAGAATGCGAAGGCTACATTTCCTTCTGCTGACATCATAAAGCGTTCAATTGGAGATAAGTCCCCTTCAACAGCTGGTTGAACATTCATGATATCGCTTAAAGGCACTGCTGCAAAACAAATTCCAACAATGATGACCCCTACCGCAAGTAACGCAATTACAAGGAAACGGTTTGTCCATTTAATGACTTCCGGTCCCCCTACTGCAATTAACGTACCTAGTAAAACGCAAAGAGTTCCAAGGATTGGTCCCCAGATTCCTTTATCGAGCACGAGGCCAAAGTTACCAGCTAAGTGAATCATGGAACTTGCAAACAAGTTCGCCGCTACAGCATACCATCCAAAGTTTGCTAAACTGATGACCGTTGATAGTAGAGCGACACCCTTTTGACCAAGAACCGCTCGCAACCAAATCCATAAATCGATTCCGTAACGGACCGCAAAAATAATTGGTAAACATTCAATAAATACCCAGATGATATTAAAGCTAAAAATATTAATAAGCATTTGGTTGAACGATAAATATTGTGCTACATATGCCCCTTGTGTATAACACCATGTTGCAATCGCAAATCCACTTGTAGATAAGAATAAATCCCAGAACGAATACTGACGGTCGCCATTCGTCATTGGAACAACACCTGTAATCGTTTCTTGTTGAATATAATCATTCATAGACGCCATTATTGAATCACCCCACTCATCGCTAAAATTACGAGGAGTAAATTCACTCCAACGCCAATGACTACCCATGTGTAGTCTGCTTTTGAAAATCTTTCAGGAAAAGGATAATCTTCTTTTTCCATCATATTTAATCGATTTTCCGTTTCATCCGCAATTAATTTCTCAATTGAAATTTCTTCTTTCACTTATTTTTCCTCCTCATAAAGTCGAAGAGCTTCTGCACAATATTGTTTCGTGTAACGATACCACTTATACAAGAATTCTCCTACTGGTTTCCCATTGCTTTCTTGGAATAAGGCCCATAAGAACCAATAATAAGATACAAGCCCAATAATTCCTAAGAAATGACGTTCGCTAGCCACGCCAGGATTATGTTGTAAATAGATTTGAATAAATTCTTTTGCTTGTTCTAGTGTATAGTCTGAGCAAGCCACAAATGTTCCGATGTCACTGGTTGGATCTCCCATACCAGAATATTCCCAGTCAATCAGACTCATATTCCCTTCTTCATCTATTAAGAAGTTAGGACTATAACAGTCCCCATGACAGATGGTATGTTCTACCTGATCTTGTTCAAGATAGCCGACTATTTTGCCGACCATCGCTTCTAATTCTTCTTTATCGTCGAACTCAAAACGATTTCTCTTGATTAATTTTTCTTTGAAGTCTACTAATCCTTTTTCAAACTCAATCGCATATGGTGTCGTTTTTCCAGAGCGATGTAATTTCGTCATTAATTGAACGGCTTTCTCGATATCCTCTTTATCATCATAATCTAACAAGCGCGCATTTTTGATGAATTTAGAAATCTTCCAGCCCTCTTCTTCGTTCATCACCACAAAAGTCTTATCAATCTCTAGTTCAGCTGCAATTCTCATCGAAGCTGCTTCGCTGAGACGGTTAATATACTCTTGAGTTCCTTTACCTGGATGACGGTATACATACGTTTTTCCTTTACAATCAAAACAGAAGGAAGTATTCGTTAATCCATCCTTGATTGGCTTAATATTAACAATTTCTGCTGGAGTCACATTTAAAGTGTTGCAAATATTTAATAAGATTGTCGAATTAGTATGCATTAAATAGTGTTCATCAAAAGCACGCAATTCATCAAGCGAATCGAACTCTTTAACCACTTCATCAGAGTAATGTCTAGCCTCTAATAACAACGTATCCACATGACGCGCATAATAGTCTTCCCACAACTGTAATTTATAAGCTTCATGTTTAAATTCATTTTCTAAAATCGGCACAAATTGTTCGCTAAATGCACGGTCAAAATAAACATGTCCAAGCATATACCATTTATTCTCTCCACCAATTGTGACCTCGCGAATCGTACCGTCTGATGTTTCAATGACACAATATTCGTCCGTTTCTCCTTCGGCAAATACTGTTGAATAGTATCCACGGTAAACGTACTCTTCAAATGGATTTTCTACAAAGTAATTATCGGAAGAACAAATATACGTATTTCCTAGTTGCTTTCTAACGAGCATCAAGGAAGAACAATTGTTGTAGCGGTAATAATCTTCGTTCACTACAATCTCTACACCGAATTTGTCAGCCAAATAAAACATTTTTTCTTTCATATATCCGACAACAACGGTAATTTTTTGAATACCTGCTTCTCTTAATTGCTTGATTTCACGTTCAATAAGACGTTCTCCCTTTACAACTAAAAGTCCCTTTGGTGTTTCATACGATAATGGTGCAAAACGTGTACTCATGCCTGCTGCCATAATAATCGCATTTTCTACTCGATAAGGCTCAAGTGCATTAAGCCCTCTTTCTGTCAACTCATATTCAGACGTAATCCATTCCTGCTCTTCAGCTTCTTGAATCAGTTTGTTAACAGTTCCAAGAGAAAATCCTAATTCTTCAGCAATTAATCGTTGGTTCGTCTTTTCAGTTTTGTTTTTTAAATACAATAATAATTGAAATTGATGCTTACTTAACATATAGACCCTCCTTTGTTCATAATTATACACTTTTCTAAATAAAATGAACATATGCAAAATAAAAAAACTTATCAAAAATTTGATAAGTTTTTCTAATTTGAATTATTTTGTTTGAAGAATTGGTATAAATCTCTGGATGCTTCAATCCATGCTTTCCAACCTGGATGAACGGTATCGTACATGTAATAGGGTTCATATTCCTTATCTCCTAAGTCGAAGATAGTATAACCATAAGATTGCACGATGCTTGTCAATTTTTCACGATAAATTTTACGTTGTTCCGCATCCACTCCAATATAATCGTTCCACTTTCCATTAATTGGGAAGTTAATAACGCGAACATCTAAGCCAAGTTCTTTTGCAATTTCAAGTAACAATTCAAAATCGCTATATTCTGGAGAGTCCGAATATTTATAGAAATAATCTTTTCCTTTTCGTTTCTCCATATTATTTTTGATGTTCTTAGTGAAAGTATTATTTTCAATTCCAAACTCATTATTATTTGTTCGCTCTTTTGCATCTGCTTCAGCATTTTTTAAGAGCTCATCCCAATTATAATCTGGAGTTACATCGCCTGAATATGGGCGGAGTTTTACCTTACTATAAACACTAAACTTTGTCTCTGTAATTAAATCTGATTTTTCAACTTCCAATTTGATTAAGAAATCATCATAGAAGTTTCCTTTACCTTCAAGAAGCACACGTTTAAAACGCTCAAAGCGTTCTTTCATAACGCTATTGTCTTTAGCAAGTTCAATTACACGATCAATCAATTTTGTCCGTGTTTCCAACTTCAGATTCTCGTTTTTTAATGCGTAATACATATGTTCTGTGGAAATACGACTGATGAACGCTTTTGGATCAATTCCATATTGATCAAACCACGCGAACGATTCACTGATAACCAACTTCTTATTGACAATACTATCTCCGATAGAACCAAGGGTAAATGCCTGAATTATATTTTGGAAATTCCCCCCACCAATCGGCATAATATGAAAATCACGATAGTTAAATAAACTTGTATAATGATACGGTTCATTGAATCCTACAGACAATTCAGAGGAACCTAAAACAACTAGTGTATCTTTATCAATATTCTTTTCTAAAAGTTCTCTATTTTTAAACTTCGCGTAATTGAAATTATAACGAACCGTATTGTTTTCATCTGTTGTAAATTGTTCATTATGAATCTTAATGCCAATTACAATCAAGACTACGGTCACAATCGAAAGCACAAAGGCTAAGTGAAACGCCTTAATTTTCTTCATCTATAACCCATCCAATATCTTTTAGTGTATCTGTTTCGTTTTTCTTTCATTTGCTAACATTACAAAGCGATAAAGTCTTACATTCACTTTTAAGAATAATGCAGCAAGGCGTCTTCCTTTCTGGAAGATTTGGTTTCTGGCAATTTTTAATGCATTTTGTTTCAAATAATCGCGGACGACTTTATATTCTTCTAATTTTTGATACCCATCTACATGAAGTAATTTATCAAAAATGAAGAAGTACGCATACGATAATCTAAAGAACATTTCTTCGTGTAAATCTGGATAATGCTCCTCTACATATCTACTAAATTTAGTGTAAATCT
>CALJSD010000086.1 GCA_937976325.1 uncultured Carnobacterium sp. | reverse complement strand
CTGTGTGTTCAAATGGTACAAATAATGCAGACTCAAAGCTTTCGATTGGATATTTATTCTTCATATATCCAGGACCTGCACAAAGTTCAGTGATTCCATCACTTTCTTCACGCGTGTACTTTGTCATCTCGCGCTGCGCCTTGCTCCAGATTTTATAGCGTAATGAACGTGTTGGGAATAGTCCTAACAAGAATAAGCTTCCCCACTTCATTAATCCACCATGTTTTTCAGGAATTGTTTGCGCACGGAACAATGAGTAAATCAATGCCCAACGAACTTGTTTCTTACGTTCTGCTTCTGATTTTGGATAATAATCTAGCGGTAGAATATCAATTGCTAAGCCGTGCGGAATATCCAAATCTGCTTGATATGGCTTCACACATGTCGTTTCTTTATCACGAATTGTCACGAACAAATTACGGTCTAAGTAATGTTCGTCACTGTTTGACATCACGTAACGCTCGTCTGCTTCTTTTGGCCACAATTCGATGAGTTTTTCATAATCTTTTCGTGGCATAAAGAAATCTAAATCATCATCCCAAGGGATAAATCCTTTATGGCGAAGTGCTCCAATGGCCCCACCACCGCATAAATAACATAATAATTCATGTTGCTTACAAAATGACACAAAGTATTCCGCCATCTCTAAGCATTTCTCTTGTAATGGTTCCATGTTTTCCCCACTTTCTAAATATCCCATTTTGCCACTGTTTTAAATGGCGTTAATTTATCTTCCTCGAAGAAATGATAAATATCTTTCATCTCTTGAATTGGATTTGATTCAAAAATAATTAAATTCAAACGTGCATGCACTTTTGGATCTGCCATGAATTGAACAGCCTCTTCAAAGTCCTTACGACCTGATCGAGAACTTCCGACCCATGTTAATCCTTTTTCAAGAATGTCACGTGTGTTTAATGGTACTTCGAACTCGCTAACTCCCATCATTACAACCGTTCCTTGAGGTTGAATATGACGGATAATTTCACGGTAAGCATCTTGAGTTCCGCTACCGCCTACACATTCAATGGCGTGGTCAAATGTAAAATCTTCTGGAAGGTCACTTACATCATACACTTCATCAACAAATGAAAATAGACGTAGTTTCTCAGGATTTTTACCCACAATAATAATCTTAGATTCTGGGAATTTTGCCTTCGCAATTGTTGCGACCACATAAGCTAAACTTCCTGATCCCCATACAACGATACGATTACGACGGCTATGCGCTACTTTGTCAAAACGACGAAGCCCATGAACGCCGACTGACACAAATTCAGAAATGGCAGCGACTTTATCTGGAACATCTTCGTATTTCACTACACGGTCGATTGGAATCGTCACGAATTCGCGCATGAATCCATCATGACCACTTGAACG
>CALJSD010000085.1 GCA_937976325.1 uncultured Carnobacterium sp. | reverse complement strand
AGTAGCGCATGACTGTTAATCATGATGTCGTAGGTTCGAGTCCTACTGGCGGAGTTCATTCGTATAAATGTTTGGAAACTCGGAGAGTTGTCCGAGCTGGCCGAAGGAGCACGATTGGAAATCGTGTAGACGGTTAACCCTGTCTCAAGGGTTCGAATCCCTTACTCTCCATTTATATGATTGATTTAGTTACCATGGCCCGTTGGTCAAGCGGTTAAGACACCGCCCTTTCACGGCGGTAACACGGGTTCGAGTCCCGTACGGGTCATCCTTAAGTCTACATTAGGTAGGCTTTTTTTATTGCTGAAAATCTATCGCAAAATAAAGAAAACTCTTCTTATTCTCGTGGATAAGAAGAGTTTTTTCGTAAAAATAATGGAGCCGAGGGGAGTCGAACCCCTGTCCAAGTATATCGACACAATCAAATCTACATTCATAGTTTATCTATTTAAGTTTCGCTACCGATTAGCTGATAAGCAAGCATCATCTTAAGCTAGCCTGATAATCTCTTATTCACTTAGACAGACGGAAAAGTGAATCGTATCCCACTGGTTATAGGACCTGGACCCGAGCACATGGGCGATGCCGGACAGATCTTAGCTAGCAGTTATTAAGCTGCGAAAGCTAAAGTGTTTGTTTGTTGTTTGTCAGTTATATTTAACTGTAACGTTTTTACGTAGCCGTAACCTACGGAATGCATTGAAAGCTCAACCTATACCTGTCGAATCCGTAACGACCCCGTATAAAGAAAAGCCTAGACTTACGCCTAGACTCTCATTGTAACAAAGTTCAGTTATACTTGCAAACCTTTATTAATCGTGCATTTTTGTAGGTAGCATCTCAAATGGTTCTTCTTTGGCTTCTTTACGAAGTACAAAGTGGTTTGTTTGGTTGAGTGCTTTTAAGTGGAATTTACCATCTGAATACTCAACGATATTGAGAGATGCATTTCCGATTAATTCTGACAATTGGAAGTCAGGAATTAACTCGTGAAGCATATTTCGAATTGTAATTCCATGGCTCACGATAAGAATTTTTTGATTTTGGTCACGGTGCTTATTGATTACTTTTAGTAAGCCTTGTTCTACACGTAACCAAAACTCCATAAAGTTTTCACCAAGATGGTCAGGATCTAATTCTTTTAGTCCATTTAATTCTTCTTGGATATTACGTCCACCTAAGTCGTCAAAATTGCGTTGTAATTTCTTGTAGAGTTCACCCCAAAGCTCACCAGCATCTTTTCCTTCTAAGCTTCCGAAGAATACTTCACGGAATTCAGGCATCATTTCAATAGTGAGGTTTTCACGGTTTGGATGATTTCTAAGGAAAAGTTGGGCAGTTTCGACTGTTCTTCTTAAGTCGCTTGTATAGACAGCGTCAAAATGAACGTCTTTCATTCCTAAACCAGAACGAATAGCATCTAGGCGTCCTTCTTTTGTTAGAGGAGTATCTGACCATCCTTGCATACGATTGTAGCGGTTAAAGATGGTTTCTCCATGTCTCATGAAATACAATGTTACACCTTTTTTCGTCATAAAATGACCTCCGTTCTTGTTCTTATATCTATTGTAAACCGTTTCTTATAAAAATGCTATTTTAAAATGAAGCTTGGCCAAGAAAATATCCGAATGCTACGCAAGCGAGTCCGCCAACTAAACTAATGGCCATATATAAAAGAGCGAGTGGAGTATCTCCGTTTTGAATCAATTGAAGAGATTCTAGGCTAAAAGTGGAGAAGGTCGTGAAACCACCACAAACACCCGTTATAAGGAGTAGTTGATCGCCTTCAAACCAATGAGATTGTTGAAATTTGGCGCTTAGAAAGCCAATAACGAGCGACCCTAATAAGTTGATGAATAGTGTTTTAATGGGAAGAGCATGCTGCAGAGGAAGCTGAGATAATAAATACCGTAAGATAGCTCCAATGGCACCGCCGATTCCGACATAGAGTAGTGACATAGTATCCTTCTTTCTTAATTGAATAGTTTTATTATACCCGAAATTGGACAAAAAGAAAAAGCTGGAATAAATCCAGCTTTATAATTATTTGAAGAATAAGCTTCCGAGAACGATAATCCCAAGAACGATACGGTACCAACCGAATGCTTGGAAGTCGTGGTGTTTGATGTATTTCAATAAGAATTTGATTACGAATAGAGATACAACAAATGAAACGACAGAACCGACTAATAAAATCACGAATTCAGCTAATGAGTAGTGGAATCCGAATTTCAATAATTTTAATCCGCTCGCACCGAACATGATTGGAATCCCCATGAAGAATGAGAATTCAGTTGCGATTGAACGGCTTGTTCCGACTAATAATCCTCCAAGAATTGTTGAACCTGAACGACTAGTACCAGGTACAAGTGCTAAACATTGGAAAAGACCAATTTTAATAGCTGTCATGAAGTCTAATTCTTTGAAGTCATTAATTTTTGGTTCCACATTTTTATGTGCACGTTCGATGTAGATGAACGCAATCCCGTATACGATTAGGGCTAATGCGATAACGATTGGTTTATTGAAGTAGTCTTCCATAAAGTCATCAAGAATGAACCCAAGAATCACAGCAGGGATACATCCGATAATTACCTTTTTCCAAAGACTAATTGTTTCGATAAACTCTTTACGGTTTTTACTTTTAGCAAATGGGTTTAGTTTGTTGAAATACACTAGGACAACCGCCATGATGGCACCAAGTTGAATTACAACGTTGAACATTTCTTGGAATTTAGCAGAAACGTCTAATTGAATAATTTCGTTCACTAAAATTAAGTGACCTGTACTACTAATTGGTAGCCATTCAGTAACGCCTTCGATAATTCCTAAAATAATAGTTTTAATAATCTCAATAAGATTAAGCATTTTTCCACTCCTTTATAAAGTCTGCTAACAACGATTATACTGCTTTCTGGCAAGGATTACCACAATAAACAAGAAAGTCTCTTCAAAAAAAGAAGAGACCGTAAATTAAATTCTATTGAGGTACGACACAAACAACTTCTGGTGCGTAGAAATCTTTTTGAAGAAGTGTGAGTTGACCAGTTTCTAAGTCGCGTTTAAATAGCGTTAAGTTATCAGATTCTTGGTGACCGACAACGATATAAGATTCGTCGTTACTTAAATGGAAATCACGAGGAACCGATCCATAGCTATCAACAGTTTGTACGAGTGTGAGTAATCCGCTTTTTGCATCGACTGAGAATGTGTATAACGCGTCAAAGCCACGGTTTGAAGCGTAGAGGAATCGTCCATCTCGAGTGATGCGGATGGCTCCACCCCAGGCTTGTTGATCTTGAGTTGTTAATGCAATCTTCTCTAGGTTCGTAAAAGTTCCGTTTTCTTTATTGTAAGAAAGAACTTCTACCGTCGCATCGAGTTCGCAAATCAGATAAGCGATTGGAAGTGTTGGATGAAAGGCTAGGTGACGAGGACCACTTCCGGCTTTTGTTTTATATTGGGCCACTTCTTCTAATCCTTCTTCTGTACGTTTGTAAGTAAACACCGTATCAATTCCGAGGTCACAGACGACAATCCATTTTTCGTCAGGTGTGTAATCGGTATAGTGAACATGTGGTGAAGTTTGGTTTGCGTGAACGCTAGATCCTGTGTGAACTTTCTTATCGACTGAAGTAATTGATTTTGCCGCTTTATCATAGTGATATAATTCCACGAAACCTCCGTGATAATTGGCTGTTAGCACATCTCCTGTTTTTTCGTTATAACGAATGTAACAAGGGACTGCTTGTTGATCATCGTAGCTTGCTAATCTTTCAAGAGGAGAAACATCGGCGTTATTTGATGAAATTCCGCAGAGTTCTTCTCCTTTTCCAACAGCGAATAATAATTTGTCATCCTTTGAGTAAGATAAGTAAGTTGGATTATCGATGGTTGCTTCTAAAGTAAGAGATTCTAGTTGTTCAGTTTCTTTGTTAAGAGTGACAGAGTAGACTCCTTTACTATCGCGTTTTGTATAAGTTCCTAAATAAAATTTTTCATTCATACGATTCCCTCCGAATCACAATATAAAATAATTATACAATTTTTTCTAAAATCTAATCAAATGTTAATCATAGAGGGCAAAAATATGATACACTAGAGGAAAATGTGATAAGGAGGAATTTTATGAATAATAAACCTGAAAACCAAGGGAGAACTTGGTTTTGGAAATGGTTTTTAGATAATCAATTAGTGACAGGATTGCTTATTTTAATGTTGCTCCTTGTTAACTTGATTTTATTCTCGCAAACATCGTACTTATTTAATCCAATTAAAGGGTTTATTTCTGCTATTGGGGTGCCTGTTGCCTGTGGTGCGGTCATTTACTATTTAGTAAAACCAATCTATGATTTTCTAGTGAACAAAAAAGTGCCAAAGGGAATTGCAATTTTAGCAGTAATGCTAGGTGTTGTGTTCGTGTTTGTAATGATCGTGACAAGCTTAGTTCCGATTATTCAAAAGCAATTATTAGATTTAGTTTCGCAATTACCTTACTACTATCAAATTATTAGTGATCAAGTTGAAAAGTTCATGCAATCAAGTTGGTTTACAGCGTTGCAAGAGCAATTTAACACGATTAATATGGATTTCATCCAATCGATTACAGAACGTCTCAACGGGGTGTTAAATCTTACTTTTAGTGGAATTGGTAGTGTAGTCGGAATCGTTGGTGAAATCGTTATTACACTCATGACAATGCCGGTCATTCTTTATTATTTATTGAAAGATGGTAATAAAATCATTCCTTCGATTACGCGTTTATTCCCAACACGCTCTCAACATAAAATTAGCGTGATGTTACATGAAATGAACCAACAAGTCAGCTCATATATTCGTGGCCAAATCTTAGTTGCGATTTGTGTAGGGATTACTTTTTCGATTGGGTATTCGATTATTGGATTACCATATGGGGTAACGATTGGGATGATTGCAGGACTATTAGTAATTATTCCTTATATTGGTTCGATTATCGGATTGATTATTGCAATGATTATTGCCTTTGTTACAAGCCCTGCTATTGTTTTACAAGTACTAACTGTATTTGTGATTGAGCAGTTGATTGAAAGTCGTTTACTTCAACCATTAATTCTTGGATCATCATTGAAGATGCATCCAGTAACGATTTTAGTAATCTTACTAGCTGCTGGTAAAATGTTTGGACTAACAGGATTATTAATTGCAGTACCTGTTTATGCAGTGGTTAAAGTCTTTGTAACTCACTTCTTTGCATGGTATAAAGACTATTCTGGTTTATATTACACTCCCGAAGAGGAAGTTGAAGAAATCATCGAAGTTGTTATAACAGAAGAAAATTAAACCGAATCTCTCTTACGAAACGTAATGTTTAGTAAGGGAGGTTTTTTTATGCTTTTTGCGATTGGTGTTCTTGGAGCAGTGATTGGAAGTTTTGTGAATGTAGTCAGTGTGAGAGAAGCGAAAGGGGAAGATTTTGTCCGCGGAAGATCCTATTGTCCTAATTGTCAACATTCACTACATGCATTGGATTTACTACCGATTCTTTCTTATCTCTTTTTACGTGGGAAGTGTCGCTATTGTAAACAGTCGATTTCTATACGCTACTTCTTAGTAGAAATGATATTTTCCATTCTATTTTGTCTAGTGGCTTATTTTAAACAACCCACCGAAATAGTAGGGTATTTTTTATGCACGATTTGTATGCTAATAGCATTGATGGATGTGGATTCGTATGAAATAGATTTGCGCTTGTTATTAGTTCTAACAATGGTTGGTTTTTCTATCAGACTAGATGCAGTAGAGGGCGTAATATTGTCAATGGTGGCTGGTCTCATTTTATACATCACGGTTTATGGAGTTGGCAAACGGATTTGGCAAGAGGAAGTTTTCGGCATGGGAGATGTTTATTTTTTAGCAGCTTTAGGCCCTTATTTTTTACCAAGTCAAATTCTCTTTGTAGGACTCTTTTCCTTTGTCATTGGCGGAGGAGTGGTGATTGGTTGGATGATTCTATCAAAAAGAAATCAGTTGTATGCAAAAATTCCTTTTGCTCCCTTTATTAGTATTAGCGCCCTATTGACTTATTTATTCTCTATTCAATGGTTTTAACTTCATTTTAAGGAATCGAGATAAGATAAATACAATCTATGATGGAGCTATAAATAGGATGAAGTGTATCTGATTTATAAACAAGTGTGTATTATACACGGAAAGGTTTTGACAGAATACTAGTCCATTGTGTATCATAGTCGCAATACAAAAATAGATTTGAGGAAATATATGAGACAGTTGGTAGAGAAAATTAAAAATTTAAGTTTAATCAATCGAATTATTATCGGGATGGCGATTGGGATTCTTCTTGGAATCACAGTGCCGCAATTCACAGTATTTGGAATGCTAGGAACGGTATTTGTGAATGCCTTAAAAGCAATTGCACCTTTACTCGTATTTTTTATCGTGATGAGTGCACTTGCTCAGCATAAAGAAGGACATGAAACGAATATGAAATCCATCGTGATTTTATACTTATTTGGGACATTTGCGGCAGCTCTCGTTGGAGTGATTGCTAGTTATGCATTCCCAATTACGATGACGCTTGGTGAAAGTGCAACAGAAGTAGCGGCACCTCAAGGAATCGCAGCGGTGTTGCAATCTCTTATTCTAAAAATTGTAGATAATCCACTCAATGCCATTATTTCAGGGAACTACATTGGTATCCTATCTTGGGCAGTATTGTTTGGAATGGCATTTAGAAAAGCCGACGATTCTGTAAAAAACATCTTAAGCCAAGTAGCAGATGCTACAAGTCACGTTGTTAGAATTGTGATTAGCTTTGCACCGATTGGGATTATGGGACTTGTATTTACGACAGTATCTGAAAATGGGATAGGCGTATTTGCCAACTATGGTGGACTAATCCTTGTTCTAATTGGAAGTATGTTCTTTGTGGCTCTGGTTGTAAATCCAGCAATTGTATACTTTATGATTCGTGAAAATCCATTTCCGCTTGTATTCCGTTGCTTGAAAGAGAGTGGAGTAACAGCCTTCTTCGTTCGTAGTTCTGCAGCGAATATTCCAGTAAATATGCAACTATGTAAAGATTTAAGACTTGATGAGGATAGCTATTCTGTATCGATACCTCTAGGAGCAACCATTAACATGGCTGGGGCAGCTATTACCATTACAGTGCTTACGCTAGGAGCAGTAAATACATTAGGAATTCAAGTAGATTTCATTACAGCGCTCATCTTAAGCGTATTATCAACGATTGCAGCTTGCGGCGCTTCTGGTGTTGCTGGAGGTTCACTTTTATTAATTCCTGTAGCATGTAGCTTGTTTGGTATTTCAAATGATATCGCAATGCAAGTAGTTGGAGTGGGGTTCATCATCGGTGTGATTCAAGATTCTTGTGAGACAGCATTGAATTCTTCAACAGACGTATTATTTACGGCTGCAGCAGAATTCCGTCAATGGAAAAAAGAAGGAAGACAGATTTCTGTTTATCCTAATGCTGAATAGAAAAAAATAACCCGTGTAACATTTTTGTTACACGGGTCTTTTCGTTTATGCATTTTTTGAACGTTGACGCTCGGCTGCCGTTTCAATGATACGGTCAGCTAAATGTTGGTTTCTCACTAGGATTGGGCCATGGAAGTATGAGCAGAATACATTTTTATAATGACATCCTTCGACATGATCTTCTTCGTTATTTCCGTAGCCTTTAACGACTTTTCCAAGTGGTTTCATGTTTTTACCAAGATACGTTCTACCGATATGGTTTTCGTATCCTAAATACGTTTCACCAAATTCTTCATTAACAATCTCAACATCACCGATTAAACGATTTGGGAATTGTCCGTTTGTACATACGTCAATGGCGCTAATACCGTTGAGACGTTCGCCGCTTGCATTCACGTAGTAGCGACCAAGTAATTGGAAGCCCCCACAAATCGCAACGACAACACCATTATCTTCGATATATTGGATAAGGGCATCTTTTTTATTTTGAAGGTCTTTTGCAACGACTGTTTGCTCGTAGTCTTGACCACCGCCAAACATTACGATGTCAAAGTCGTCTGGGTTAAAATCTTCTTCTAAACTAATTAAAGTTGTTTCTACTTCGTACCCTAATTTTTTAGCACGGTGTTGCAACATGAGTAAGTTCCCATTATCACCATACGTGTTCATTAAGTTTCCATATAAATGACAGATTCTTAATTTCATCCGTTCATCCCTTCCTTAAGGTATCCTTCTTTGGCAAAGTCTTTACGTAAGTCGAGTAGAGCAGTATAAGTTGCAAGTACATTGACTTTATTCGTTGGAGCTTTGCGAATCCAATCGATTAATTCCGCATTTGTTTTAAAGACTTTGATATTTTCAAAACCGGCAACTTCCATACGGACGCCAAGGTCTTCAACACGGATACCACTAATCGCTGTATCGACAGCGTTCAAGGCATGTAATCCTTCAAAATCGCCGTCCCAAATCCAGCTGACGTCTTGACCATCGGCAGGGTTGTCATTTAAAAGAACACCTAAACTAAATGGCTCTTTTTCGTAACTTAAGAGTTGAACGATTTGGTTAAATCCAACAGGGTTTTTAATTAAGTTCAACATCACATCTTTGTCTTCAACAGTAAATGTTTCTTGACGACCGAAAACGCGTTGAGCTTTTGAGAAGCCTTCTTTGATTTCTTCAGTAGAAAGACCAAAGAATTTTGCAGCAGAGTAGGCTGCTAAGGCATTGTAAATATTGTAAAGCCCAGCAATTGGAATTGAGAACGTTGTACCGTCAATATCAAATGAAGAACCTGTTAGAGATAATTCATTTAGTGCAGTGACTGCATAATTCAATTCAGGACGTTTGAAGTCGCATTTTGGACAATAGTATTTACCAAGGTTGCTATAAGTAATGCTCTTATAATGCAAGATTGATTGGCAATGTGGGCAAAGAACACCATCAGTATTGTAGTGTGCCATCATTTCGCTATCTTCAGCATTGTTGAATCCGAAATACTCACGTGGATTTGGAGTATCAACACTATTAAAAATAGGAGCGTCGCCATTTGCTAAAATTGTAGCACTTGGTGCAAAAGCAGCACCCTCCAGCATTAATTGGTAAGTTGTATAAATTTCTCCAAAACGATCCATTTGGTCACGGAAAATATTCGTGAAGACAAATAATTTTGGTTCGATATATGGAGTAATGTGACGAATCGTTGCTTCATCGACTTCAAGAACGGCGATATTCTTTTCGCCAGCTTTTGGTGAGTGATTTAAAAACGTTGAAACAATCCCTTGAGTTAAGTTAGCTCCAGTAGGGTTTGTTAAAATATTTGGATATTTTTGTTTTAATAATTGAACGATGAGGGAAGTCGTTAAAGTTTTCCCGTTTGTTCCGCTGACGATAATAACATCGTAGTTTTCAGCTAATGATTTTAAAATGTTTGGATCGATAGCATGTGCCACTTTCCCTGGCATGCTACTACCGCCTTTTGTAAAAGTCTTCAGAGCCCAGCGAGTAAATCTACCAGCTCCTAATGCAACTTGTGTTCTAAGATTCAATTTAGACGATCCTTTCCGTTAATATACTTCATTATTGTAGCATATTTTCATGAAAAGTGGTTTATAAAAACGTTTTTAAAATTTTATTAAAATAGTTTGTGAAAAATACCTTAAAATAACGGTTTTTCTTTGCACAAAGGTACCCGTTTATCGTAAGATATTAAAGGTATAGTTTAGCAATTGGAGGGATAATTGTGGCACAATTGTTTTTTAAATATGGTGCAATGAATAGTGGTAAATCAATCGAAATTTTAAAGGTTGCACATAATTATGAAGAACAAGACAAACCGGTTTTATTATTTACGAGTGCAATTGATGATCGTGATCAAGTAGGATATGTATCTAGTCGTATTGGTGTTAGACGTGAAGCTATTCCAATCTTTGATGATACTCCAATTTACGAAATCGTCGAAGGGCAAGCAGTAAAACCATATTGTATTTTGATTGATGAATCTCAATTTTTATCAAAACAACACATTCTTGAACTCGCTCGAATTGTTGACGAATTAAATATTCCAGTAATGGCATTTGGACTAAAGAATGATTTCCAAAACGAATTATTCGAAGGCTCTAAATACTTATTACTCTATGCTGATAAAATCGAAGAAATTAAAACGATTTGTTGGTATTGTCATAAAAAAGCAAGTATGAATATGCGAGTAGTCGATGGTGTTCCAGTGTATACGGGAGAGCAAATTCAAATTGGAGGCAATGATGCCTATTATCCAGTTTGCCGTTATCACTATAACCATCCTGGTGAAGAACGCTTATAAGAGAAGATAAAGGAGAAAAGTATGTTCGATCAATTAGATAGTTTTATTATTCGCTATGATGAACTTTCAGAGTTACTAAGTGACCCAGAAGTTATCGGCGATACAAAACGCTTCATGGAATTAACAAAAGAAGAAGCAAACTTACGACCAAAAGTAGAGACGTTCAAACGTTATCAACAAGTGGTTGAAGAAATCAGCGATACAGAGGAAATGCTTGGTGAAAGCTTAGATGCTGAAATGGCAGAAATGGCGAAAGAGGAATTAAGCTCCCTCAAAAAAGAAAAAGTAGAATTAGAAGATAAAATCAAATTCTTACTATTGCCAGAAGATCCAAACGATGGCAAAAACATCATCATGGAAATCCGCGGAGCTGCAGGTGGAGACGAAGCTGCTCTCTTTGCTGGAGACCTATTGAATATGTATCAAAAATACGCAGAGTCACAAGGCTGGCGTGTAGAAGTGATGGATGCCAACGTTACAGGTATCGGTGGTTATAAAGAAGTTATTTTAATGATTACAGGGGATAATGTATTCTCTAAACTAAAATATGAATCTGGTGCTCACCGTGTACAACGTGTTCCATCAACTGAATCTCAAGGACGTGTGCATACTTCAACAGCTACAGTCGTAGTAATGCCTGAAGCAGAAGAAGTAGAAATTGAATTAGAAGATAAAGATATTCGTGTGGATATTTACCATGCATCAGGTGCCGGTGGACAGCACGTTAATAAGACTGCATCTGCCGTCCGTTTAACTCACTTGCCAACAGGAATTGTTGTGGCTATGCAAGATGAACGTTCACAATTGAAGAACCGTGAGAAAGCGATGAAAGTATTGCGTGCGCGTGTATACGACAAGATTTCTCAAGAAGCGCAATCTGAATATGATGCAAACCGTAAGTCTGCAGTAGGTACAGGGGACCGTTCTGAACGTATTCGTACGTACAACTTCCCACAAAACCGTGTTACAGACCACCGTATTGGTTTAACACTTCAAAAGTTAGATCAAGTGTTAGCTGGAAAAATTGATGAAATTGTCGATGCTTTAATTCTTTATGATCACACAGAAAAATTGGAGCAATTAAATAATGGAAACAACTAATCCAACAAACCAAGAAGTCCTCGTTAGGGCTTCTTGTTTTTTAGAAGAAAAACAACCGAAATTAGGGTATGAAGAATGCCAACATCTTGTTAGAGAATTAATGCTATTCAAGAATCAATGGACCCTGTCGCAATTTCTGTTGAATTTACGACAAGAGGCTTCAGTGACTTTTGAAGACTTAGAACCTGAGTTACTACGCTTAAGTGAGTTCGAACCCTTGCAGCAAATTACTGGAGTTGCAGAATTTCTAGGGGAAGAATTTATGGTCACAAAGGATACCTTAATTCCTCGTCCGGAAACAGAAGAACTTGTTTTAAAAGCACAGTCATTTTTAGAACAATGCCCTGTTGGGAAAGTACTAGAAATTGGTGTTGGAACAGGCTGTATTATTTTAAGCCTGGAAAGATTAGTAGGCCGACATCAATATATGGGGTGCGATATTTCAGAGGAAGCGCTCGTTGTTGCTAAGAAGAATAGAGAGAAGTTCAATCTTCATACTGAATTATTTTACAGCGATGTGTACAGCAACGTACCCCGTGAGAAGTTTGAGTGTATTATTAGTAATCCACCGTATATCGCTTTTTCGGAAGAAGCATTAATGGATGAATCGGTGCGACTTTATGAGCCAACTCAAGCGTTATTTGCAGAAAATGAGGGGCTAGCGATTTACGAAGAGATTGCTAACCGACTAGAAGAATTTTTAACAGATAGTGGGCAAGCCTTTTTTGAAATTGGATTTAATCAAGGAGCGAGTGTTCAACGAATTTTTAGTTCAGCTTGTCCAAATCGAAAAGTAACGATTCATAAAGATATTGCAGGATTAGACCGCATGATTATTGTGAGTGGAAAGGAGGCGCAGTAATGGAAACCCAAATTTTTACAAAAGAGAATTTAGATATTGCAGCTAAAGCTTTGCAACAAGGTGAAATTGTTTCTTTTCCAACGGAAACGGTATATGGATTAGGAGCTATCGCAACAAGTCAAGAAGCGGTGTTAAAAGTCTTTGAAGCTAAAGGACGTCCAAGTGATAATCCACTGATTGTCCATATTAGTGATATCCAGCAGATGACTTCTACTGTAGAAGAAGTTCCTGAAATTGCGCTAACCTTAGCGAAGGCTTTTTGGCCAGGACCACTGACGATGATTCTAAAGGCAAAACCAGGAATTTATGCTCCAGCCTTATCCGCTGGACTGCCAACGGTGTCATTTCGTATGCCAAATCATCCAATCACATTAGAGTTAATTACAAAGGTAGGAATTCCTCTTGTAGGGCCTAGTGCGAACCTTTCGACGAAACCAAGTCCAACAAAAGTAGAGCACGTATTCGAAGATATGAATGGTCGTATTCGTGGTATCGTTGATGGTGGATCATCTACTGTTGGTGTTGAGTCAACAGTGATTGATTTGACAAATGAAGAAGGTCCAGTGATTTTAAGACCAGGCGTCATTACAAAAGAACAAATTGAAGCAGTCATTGGACCTATTCAATCCACAGTCAAAACGACAGCAGGAGAGCGTGAAGTACCCAAATCTCCAGGGATGAAATATCGTCATTACGCACCAAAAACACCAGTGTTTGTTGTTGACGAAACGGTTGAAGCTTTTGAAGAAACTATCCATAAATACAAAGTACAAGGAAAAACAGTGGGTGTGATGGCTCGAAACGCTATTGTAGATACCTTTGAAAATAAAGTTGAAGGTACTTACAAGATGGGGACGAGCGTGGACGATATGAACCGTGTGTTATTTGATGCACTGCGCACATTGGACCACTTAAAAT
>CALJSD010000084.1 GCA_937976325.1 uncultured Carnobacterium sp. | reverse complement strand
GGCGACCGCGTCTTTAGCAATTGGCTTAAAAACATCGAAGCAATCGTTAAAACAAGTGCCGTTCCCGTTATCGTAAAAGAAGTCGGATTCGGATTTAGCCGTGAAGCCATCGCGCAACTAGAGAGTATCGGAGTTGCTGCCATCGATATTAGCGGTACTGGTGGTACGAATTTCGCTAAAATCGAAAACGGCCGTCGCAAAGAAGACAAACTCGATTTCCTAGAAGACTGGGGACAAACGACCTTGACATCGCTCATGGAAGCCCAAGGAAGCCGCACCCCAATCATCGCTTCCGGCGGTGTGAAGACGCCACTCGACATGGCCAAATGCTTCGCGCTTGGAGCTAGCCTTGTCGGATTATCTGGTGAAATGTTACATCTCGTACGTAAAGAGGACTCCCTTCCAGACGCGATTCAAACGGTTCAAACATGGAAAGAGCAGCTGACAACGATTTTAACGCTTGTCGGTGCTGATAGTATTTCTAGTCTCCAACAAGCCCCTATCGTGGTCGCACCAAGCATCCAAAACTGGTGTGACGCCCGCGGGATTGATTGGAAACATCTTGCACAACGTTAAACACAAAAAGAGCTTAGGCGATTGCCTAAGCTCTTTTCTATTTTTACGGGAAAAATAAGTAATGGATAATGCGCAGTACGTAGAAGAAAATCCCCACGATGAGTAAAACAACCATCACGACATGCACATACGGCCCTACTGGTGTATTCACGAAAGCTTGTAGCGCTGGGATTTTTGTATATAAGACAAAGTACAAGGCGCTAATCCAGAACCCGAGTCCTAATAATCTTTTCATGAGGTGTCCTTTCTATAAAACGAAGTACTGCATGATTAAGCTAGAAACAGCCACCATAAACCAAGTTGCTAAACCTGTTAAGATTGGTTTTGCCCCTGCTTCTTTGAATTGTTTGAAAGAAACTTGCATTCCGATACCGGCTAATGCCATCGCCATCAACCATTTAGACGCTAATTTTGCATACGGTACAAGGAAGTTTGGGAATAGGCCTACGCTTGTAATGATGGAAGCGACCATGAACCAGATGATAAACATTGGCACGATTTTCTTCCATTGAACGCTTTGTCCTTCTTGTTTCATGCGACGTGCTTCGACAAATGATAATACGAGGCAGGCTGGAACAATCATCAACGCACGAGTAAGTTTCACGATTGTCGCGATTTCTAACGCTTCTGCACTGTAACTTGCGCCAGCTGCGACCACGCTTGATGTATCGTTAATCGCTGTCCCTGCGAAAAGTCCGAACTGAGACGCGTCCATGCCCATCATATGTCCTAAGAATGGGAATAGGAATACCGCGATGACGTTGAATAGGAAAATGGTTGAAATTGACAACGCGACTTCATCATCTTCTGCTCTAATAATCGGTGAAGCTGCCGCAATCGCAGAGCCCCCGCAAATCGCAGTCCCGAAACCTACAAGAATCTTCAGTGGACGAGACAATTTGAAGAAATTTCCTACAAGTAGCGCTGTTAGAAACGCAATCGAGATGGTCACAATCGTCACTGGGAACGATGATGCACCTGTTTGGCTCACCTGCGCAAACGACATTGTAAATCCTAGTGCGATAATGGAGTAATGTAATAATTTTTTCGCTGAATAATTGATCCCCGGTCTAAAATCACTTGGGATTTTCCAAAATTGGTTCAAGACCATCCCTAAAATAATAGCAAATACCGCACTCCCAATGACTGGGAATAGCTTATCGAGCATCACTGAGACAACCGCTATAGCAAATGTACACAACAATCCTTTTCTTTTTTCCATGAATGATGACATTTCATCAGATCCTTTCAATACTAAATCTTTACTAGTATAGCACACTCCGCCTTGATATTCGAACACAAATTGAAAAAGTGCATCATCCTTTAAATTTAACCGTGTGCAATTCGAC
>CALJSD010000083.1 GCA_937976325.1 uncultured Carnobacterium sp. | reverse complement strand
GTTGTTGTACGCTGTGTTTGCGTATTTGTTGTTTCTAGCGTTTCATTGGCTAGAACCGTTCCATGGATGGCATCCACACGACGGGCGATTAACTGTCCATCCGATTGACGTATTTCAATATACCACGCAGGTGAGTAAATTGAAAAATCTTTCAACACTAGCGATTGATAATAAGATAATTTCACCGATTGAACAGTTGCCTTCGATGAAATTCGTCCTGCTAAGTAGAGAATCTCAACCGCTTTTTGAGCCGTAATCAATTCACGTTCTTTCCCAAGTACTTGCACGCTTCCAGCATAAGTCTGTTCGTAGCTCACGACTTGATCATTAGCATTAATCGTGAAAATAATTTGGCTCGAGCCATCCATAATCGTTAGCTTGTCGGCTTTTTGCGTATAGACTACTTTACGGGTTGTCGGATTATAGGACGACCACGTGTATTGATTTCCGAAAGCTACTTGATTATTTTCGACTATTTTTGTTAAATCCGCGAAACTATCCGCAGATACCGATCCGCTTAAGTCTAATTGGATTGGCGTCACAAATTGACCATTAATGATATTTTTATCTAGCGTTACGACTTGATTTGGTAAACTAGACAATTTGCCATCCGTAGATTCCGGTGTCACTTGAATAATTGGGACAGATTCTACTGTCGCATTCAGCGTTGGTAATGTAATTCCATCTTGCTTCATTTGGTCGATGACGTTAATACTTGTATTCAACGGATTTTTCACATCAGATCGTTTTTGCCATACTAATCCAAATAAGAATAGATCGAGGATAAAGAAGCAGACGATGAGGACGACTGCACTTCTCTTAAAATCCATCTGCGTCACCTCCCGTTGTTTGCGGTCCGTTCGCTGGTTCTGTCTGATGCTTCTCTGCTTTTAATTCAGCAAGCGTCTTCCAACTTCCATTCTTCTTAATGTACCATGTTGGTGTAAACTCAACGATTTGTACACTCTCGCTACTAATCGTCCATGAATAGCCGATTCGAATATCTTCAATCTCATTCATGACGAAGCCTTCGTTCAACATTTCAGCGACAATTGTCTTCCCACCAACAACCGTTACCTTCTTACTTTTCGTTGGTAATGGTGTTTGTGCGATTAGTGATGAGGTTCTCATTTTTTCGATGCCATTCGTATTGGCTTTAATTTGCGTAAATCCTTCTTTTCCGCTCGATAAGATTGGATACGAATCGACATAGCGGACAAAATCAACAATATTATTGTTTAAATCCACTGAGAATAGACTCACACCTAATTGCCATCCTCCAAGACGTTTCATCTGATTGAAGGTTTGCGTTAAGTTATTCGTATACATTAGTGTTTCTTCTCCTGAACGGTTTTCGAAGAAGGTTACCACATTCGTTGTACGGTCCAATTTCAATTGCGACAAGTTATCATTGTACACAACCGTCTTTCCGTCTCCACGTGTACGAATTTCTGATTGGTTACTAAATAATTGAGTAATGTAGAAGCTCATTGGAATTTGTTCAATTAAATATGCCGATTGTTCTACATTTAAGTTATCTTGTTCGACAAAGAATTGTTTTGTCTTTCCACGATAGGATTCTACTTCATAGAAATCACTATCCGCATATAATGCTTCGAGTTCATTTTTTAGACTCTCATCAATTTTGGCACTGTAGAGTTGTTTATTTTCGTCGTTAATAAAGTACGCTGTATGAGGATCGTCCGTACGAATCACAATGCGTGAGAAACGATCATTACTTAAGTCCTCATTATTTGCATCGAAGTAGCGACTCACAATACCAAACGAATGTAACCCATCAAATAGAATTTCAATGCGCGCTTCACGCAAGACGAGATTTTCATAAGCGGTCTCATCCATCGTTTCTAGACGCGTTAAATTCGTAAATCGTTTATTTAAATGACTGTTCACTTCTTTCATAATTGAAGCGCTACTTGTCATTTCGTATTTATTTTTATTCGTTAATACTAAACGAGTGGGTCTGAAGACATCCTCCATCGAATAGGTTGCACGAACTTGTACACCTGTATCTTGTTGTGTTGCAACTTTATTATTTTGCTTTTGATTCGTAAAGAAATCAACCGGACGCACTACGATGAGATACGTAAACACAAAGCTAATGGCCATTAATACAAAGAGCGCCGTTAGCATTGCTCGATAACGTTTAAAATTCATCCCATTCACCGTCCTCTTCAAATGGAACATATGGTAGAGAAACAAAGAATGTAGACCCTTTGTTTTCAATACTGTTCACCCAAATTTTTCCACCGTGTAATTGAACGACTTCTTTCGCGATAGCCAGTCCAAGACCACTGCCACCCATCGCTCTTGAACGAGCCTTATCTACACGATAGAATCGGTCGAATAAGTGTGGAATATCCTTACGCGGAATTCCCAACCCTTCGTCACTTACACTCACGATTAAGTCCGTATGAGTTTCCATCAGACGAACGATAATACGACCCCCGTCTGGAGAATATTTAATCGCGTTATTGATAATATTATCCAGCACTTGCGTCATCTTATCTTGGTCGATTTCTACCCATAAGTCTCGTTGCGTGATGTCCGTTAAAATACGGTAATTCTTTTCACGATATTGGTCACTCGAAAGCACCATATCGAAACGGTTGGCAATATGTTTTACCAACTCGTTCATATTCACGAACTCCTTATCGAGTTCAAGACGGTTTTGGTCCATACGCGATAAGTTGAGTAAGTCCGTAATCATACGCATCATACGGTCTGTTTCAGTTTCGATAACGTTTAAGAATTCTGGCGCAATTTCTTTATTTTCCCATGCCCCATCCACTAACGCTTCTGTATAACTCTTAATACTTGTTAGTGGAGTACGTAATTCGTGGGAAACGTTCGATACGAAATTACGACGTTCGCGGTCAATTTTCTCTTGCTCGGTAACGTCTGTTAATACGCAGACAAGACCGCTAATAAATCCAGATTCACGTTGAATCACTGAAAACTCACATTGAACGATGGTATCTTCGCCATCTTCTTCAAACGTAATCATGCGTTCTTCTTGAGACTCAAGTAAATCCCTAAAAGTAACAGTACGGTCGAGTCTTAATACATCTAATAGTGGTGTACCGACAATTCGTTCGCTACGTAAGTTTAGAATATCTAACGCTGCCGCATTGATAATCACAATACGTCCACGACGGTCGGTCGCAATTACCCCGTCACTCATATGACGTAGGACACTATCCAACCTTTGCCGTTCTGCTTCGGTACCCTCTTGCGCTTCTTTAATCTTCACAGAGAGATCGTTAATCGCTTGTCCAAGTTGACCAAGCTCGTCGTCCCCGTAAATCATCACTTCACCCGTATAGTTTCCTTCAGCAATCTGCTCCGTTTGTCGCTTCATCTCTGCGATTGGTCTAGTAATCCCTTGTGAAATCAACACGGTAATCACAATGGCCAAAATAATGACAAAGATAGAAGAACTGATAAAGATAACCCCGATATCTTTAACTTGCGTATAACGTGATTCGATATTCGATGTTACCGAAATAATTCCAACCGGATTTCCTGAGGCACTATTCACTGGGTCAATTGGTGAAACGTATTTCCAATAACGCGTTTCGCCTTCCGTGAAGTTATAGCTTTGCACGGTATTCGACACAACGACTTGTTGAACGTCGGCTTCTGTTGAACGAGTTCCTACAACAGATTGTTGTGTTTGGTTAGTTGTTCCCAAAATATATCCTTGCATGTCCATAATGCGAATTTCGACAATACTATTTCCTGTTGGATAATCTTGTAGTAATTGCGAAATTTCAGACATCTTCGCTTCATCGGTCGCATCTTTTGCCAAAATAGGCTGCACGTTATTCTTCAAGAACCCTACTTGCAGTTGGATTTGTTCTTGGAAGTTGGAAATCATTTGCGACTCTAATTGCGTTAAGAAGTTCGCAACAATGAGTTGCAGTGAAATGACTAAGAGCAAGATGAACAGCATCGGAATCTTAAATTGAATGGAACGAAAGAATCGTTTCATTTTCTTCATGAGTCATTTTCCCCTCTACTTTTTAGAAAAATACGCTTTTCTTGCCGGTAGATCAGGTGGCAAGGAAAAGCGCATTTCAATCTTAAGCTTCTTTTTCTTGATCTGGGGTCTTGATGTAGTAACCTACCCCACGACGAGTCATAATCCATGTTGGGTGACTCGGTGTATCTTCGATTTTTTCACGTAAGCGACGTACCGTAACGTCCACTGTACGCACATCTCCGAAGTAATCATAGCCCCATACCGTTTGCAACAAGTGCTCACGTGTGATGACTTGTCCGATATGTTTTGCTAAATAGTGAAGTAATTCGAACTCACGGTGCGTTAATTCGATTTCTTCGCCACGTTTTGAAACCACATAAGCATCTTCATGGATAATGAGTGAGCCTAATACGATTTCGTTAGCTGTTTTTTCTTCTTCGGCTTCCGCTGGAGCTAATTGTTGACGACGTAAGTTTGCTTTCACACGCGCGATTAACTCACGGTTTGAGAAAGGTTTTGTCACATAGTCATCGGCTCCAAGTTCAAGACCTAAAACTTTATCGATTTCAGAGTCTTTGGCTGTCACCATGATAATTGGGACATTGCTTGTTTTACGGATTTCACGGCACACTTCTAAGCCATCAATTTTCGGTAACATTAAGTCTAAAATAACTAAATCTGGATTTTTTTCGTTGAAAGCCACCAGACCCTCTTCACCGTCAAAGGCTGTGATTACTTCAAAGCCTTCTTTTGTAAGACTAAACTTGACGATGTCTGAGATTGGCTTCTCATCATCTACAACTAGGATTTTTTTCATATAAATCCTCCTTTACTCTATTACTTTTTTATGCCCAAACACTTTCTAAAATGTTGGTTTGTTCTCTATCTGGTCCTACGCTGAATGTAGAAATACGTACGCCGACTAATTCTGAAATACGACGAACATAGTTGCGTGCATTTTCAGGAAGCTCCTCAAGTGAACGGCATCCTGTAATGTCTTCGCTCCAGCCTGGTAATTCTTCATAAACAGGTTCGCATTGTGCTAGTTCTACTAGGCTTGCTGGGTAGTGAGAAATTTCTTCTCCATTTGGTTTACGGTAAGCCACACAGATTTTCACTGTTTCTAAACCAGTTAATACGTCAATACTGTTTAAGCTTAAGTTTGTAATACCTGATACACGTTTAGAGTGACGCATTACAACGCTATCGAACCAACCAACACGTCTTGGACGTCCAGTTGTTGTACCGTATTCACGTCCGACTT